>JANMSB010000478.1:0-6951 GCA_031388915.1 Pseudomonadota bacterium
CCGGGGCGCATTCTGGATTTGTTGCGCAAGCGTGCGTTGCCGTTACAAGCACTGAAAATACTGGTGTTGGATGAAGCGGATCGCATGCTGGACATGGGCTTTGCCGATGCCATCAGCGATGTGATTGAGCAAACTCCCAAGCAACGTCAGACGTTGTTGTTCTCCGCCACCATGCCCGAGCCGATTCGGCAATTCAGCCGGCGTTATCAACGTGAGCCGTTGGATGTGACGATCAAGAGCGATACCGATGAGGTAATGATCGAGCAAACGTTTTATGAAGTCGGCAACGAGCGCAAGCTGGATGCACTGGCCAGCCTGTTACTGCAACATCGCCCGGAATCGGCGGTGGTGTTTTGCAACATGCGTCAGGATGTGCGTGATGTACATGAAGCACTACTCGAACGCGGCTTTTCGGTGCTGGCGTTGCATGGTGAACTGGAGCAGCGCGAACGCGAGGAAATGCTGGTGCGATTTTCCAATCGCAGTAGCACGGTGTTGATCGCCACCGATGTGGCGGCGCGTGGGCTGGATATTAAGGAACTGGCGATGGTGATTAATTTCGATATCGCCACCGACGCCGATACGCATGTGCATCGCATCGGCCGCACCGGGCGTGCCGGGCATCGCGGTATTGCGTTGAGCTTGGCGGCGCCGCGCGATATGAACCGCGTGAATGCCATTGCCGAGCTTCAAGGCCGGGCGTTGCAGTGGAGCAAGATTCCCAATCACACGCGCAGTAACGAACCGCTGGTCGCGCCCTTTATCACCATTGCGGTGGATGCCGGTCGGCAAGACAAACTGCGTCCTGGTGATCTGTTAGGTGCGTTGACCGGCGATGCGGGCCTGCCCGGCAATGCAGTGGGCAAGATCGATGTGTTTCCTACCCGCAGCTATGTGGCGATTGCGCGTGATTGGCATGGCAAGGCCATGGAACGTTTGCGTGCAGGCAAGATCAAGGGCAAGACGTTTCGGATTCGGAATATTCGGTGAGTGGGTGAGGCTTCCTTGCTTGTTCCCTCCCTCGCTTGCGGGGGAGGGCTAGGGTGGGGGCGATTCAAGACTTGCCCCCATCCTGTCCTTCGGCTGCATGGGATATGCGAATGCAGCGAGTGCATGGATGCACAGGAGCTGCCCCCGTCGAACGGGGGAAGGGACGATAACTTGATGGACAATCCAATACGCTATGACTTCCCCGCCAACACATTGCGCCGCACTTCTTTGAAACGCAGCGGCTTACCACCAACAAACCGCCCGGGGAAGTTGAGTTGCTCACTGAGCAGCACATGGGTCGCAGTGGCATCGAGTTCAGATGCTGCTATGGGATGAGGCTTGAACACCGGCATCGGCGTGAGCACATGGCCGTCAGCCGCCGCATCGGGATAACGCAACAATAATTGCTGAACATCCGCACCGTGGTGTTTGGTGATGTGAAAGCCGCGCGTTTCGGTGATGCAGAATGCTGCGCCCAGAATTACGCCGCGTCGGGTGTCGGGATGAATGCCGGTGGCGCTGCTGAGCAAATCGCCGATCAAGATCGCCAGCGCGTCGCGTATCGCGCGATACGCAGCTTCATCTACGTCTGCCTGATCGGATAGTTGCTGTAGCGCGCCCTGCCCGGTTTCCAGCACCAGGGTTCGGCCGCTCTCCACATCGCAAAGGTAGATAGCCGGACCTGCCGTGTTGACGGAGGGCCTCGCCGCATCGATCAACAACCACGCAGCATCGCCGTAGCGCGCCAGCAGTTGGCGTGCCGTTTCGAGTTTTGTTGTATCAGTCATGTGTTGAGTATGAGGGGGTAACGCTTGGCAATGCATCGTCATTCCCGTGCAGGCGGGAAACCAGAAGTAACCTAATCTTCGTTTTTTACTGGGTCCCCGCCGACGCGCACTACCGTCCGGGGGAAAATTGCATGATGTACCGATTCACCCCTTCCCCCTGTCGCAGGGGGAAGGTTGGGATGGGGGCATCTTGAGTTTCCGAAAGAAAACACGATGAGGTTGCCCCCACCCTAACCCTCCCCCTGCGACAGGGGGAGGGGATACACAGCACTTCGCTTGCGATACCTCAATTTGTTGCGATACCCACGCTTGACATGGTGAGCCGCCGCTCACCTGAACAAATCGTTCAGTTCAACTTCGCGCGTTGCCAGCCCGCTTCAGTCCATTTCAATTCGTAAGCCGGCCAGTAACGATCATCCAGCTTGAGCGTAATGACTTCACTGGCGCCATTGAGGGTGATGGTGCGCAGTCGCACCGAGCTGCGATCCGGACGATTGGTGATGGCGCGCGTGAAGCCGTCCAGATCCGGTGTGGGCACTCCATCCACCTCGACAATGCGTCGGCCAGCCCACAATTGATAGCGCGATGCCGGTGACCCATAAGCAAAGTACGCAACAAACACACCCTCCACAGGTGTGTTGCGTTGTGCGGCCAGTGCGCGATGTGGCGTTTGTAAAATTGCGCCGGCCCAGTACACAAAGCGATCAATGTCGCGGCCGCTAAGCGCCGTAGTTCCAACCTCGACTTGAATGCCTTTGTTATTGCGCAGCACGCTGAGGTTCACACGCGGCTTTTGCACCGCGCGTTCGATTTCGCGGAAACTGGACACCATCACGCTGTCGACGGCGAGGATCATATCGCCGGGCCGCAGCAGGGATGCTGCCGGCGAGCCGGCCACCAAGCGCGCCACCACCAATGCTTGACGGCGCTCTGGATCATGCTTGATGAGTGCTTCCGCCCAATCGTCAGGCAAACCGAGTTGTCGCGCGTCGGCCAACGAGATGGGCGCCAGCTCCGCTTCCAATGAATACAGCATCCGGCCACCGCTCGCCAACTGCAACGTCTCGGCGAGAATGTCGGCTGGAATGCCGCGCATAATCTGCTGCGCTTCGCGGCCTTGTTCGACAACGTAACTCGACCAAGTGGCCACGACTTCGCCTTTGAAGTTGACCAGCACGCCGTCGAAATTTTCGGGGCCATTGACCAGCTCGATCAACTCCACGTTCGCATCGCGAAACCGCAGCGTGCGCGACAGCGGAAACGCAGCCGGATCGATTTGCGCCACCCGCGCCGATTGCGACTTCGCTTTGGAGTCGGCATCCAACCCAACTGCCCACACGGTATCGCCCGGCTTGAGTGCTTGGGTATTCAACTTTGCCGCGCGTATCGGCGTGTCGCCAAGCAACTTGGGGTCATACGACACCACCGCCAGATTGTGCAGCGGATGGATGTATTCCACCTTGCCTGGAATCTCGATGGAGCCGGCAAAGGTCAGGCGCACATCGCCCGCCGGCACGGGCACGGTGTTGCGATCTACAGCAACCAGACCACGCACCGCATCGATCACTACACCCGTGCCATAGAAACTACGATCGGTATAGCCCGACACCGAGTACGGCATGTTGAAATTCACCATCACCAACGACGGCGCGACGCGATTGATGATGAGATCGGATGATTTAGCAAATTGCGTGGTCGCCGGCTTGGGTGGCGCCGCAACACCATCCTCCGGCCAAGTTTCGCAGGGCCACACGCCTTGTGCATCGTCACGATGACATTCGGATACGGCATACCAGCGCCGATCCATGCGCAATACGGCAACCCGCGTAGCGCGCGGATCGTCCATGGTGAAAAAGCGCAAGGTGGCGGACTCGCCGTCTTTCAATTGCTTCAAGCTATTGCTGAAGTCATCCAGCGTGGTGATCGGCGTTTCGTTCACTTCGGTGATCACCGCGCCGCGTGGCACGCCCGCTGCGTTCAAGGCATAACCGGCGCTCGCCACAAACACGCCGGCCACCGGCTTGTTGTAATGCCGCGCCATTTGCCAGCTCAGCGTGTGCACCACACCATCGCTGAAACTCAAGTATTTGTCGGGAGTGATTGCATATAAGTCTTGAACCTTCAACTCGGCGGTGCGCATCAGCGTGCCGCGGCGAATATCCAGCTTGATGGCCTGCCCCACCGAATCGTCCAGGATTTGCTCCAGCGGTTCGAAGGTCGTTACCAACTCGCCGTTGATACGCAGCAATATATCGCCGGGCTCAAGCACCGCGGCTGTCGTCGATCCGGGCTGTACCTCGCTGGCCACCAGCATGCCGGTTTGCTGCGGAAATTTACGGCGCACCACGGCTTCCGTTTCGGTATCCAAGCCCAAGCGATTCAACTCATCGTAAGGCGTGTAACTGAACACGGCTTGCAGCGTGCCGCGCGTCACCGGCTTGCCGTCTTGAATTAACTTCAGCGCCCGCGTCACGCGATTCAGCGGCAAATAAAAACTCGACGCTGCGGCATTACTGCCACCGGCATTCAACGCTACTACGCGGCCTTCGATATCCAGCACCGGCGAACCTGATGATCCACCTGAGGTGCCGGATGCCGCTTGAATGTAAAAGGTGTTGAAGTCGTTGAACTTGAATGCGCCGTATTCGGGCGCCTGTCGATCCAGTCGCGCCAAGGTGCCGGACAAAATCGACAGTTGCTCGCCGGCATCGTTACCCACCACGCGAATGTCGCGCCCTACCGTCGCGCCCTGCGGATACAGCGGCAACTCGGCAGGCCGAATAAACCGCAACTTGGACGGATCGTAACGATAGATGCCGAAATCATGCACGGGGTCGCGATACACCGGGTACAAGGCGACCTCTTCGCGGTTCTGGAATACCGCCTGTGCCGTTACTGGTCCCGGCGTCACCACGTGACGATTGGTCAGAATCAAGCCACGCTTGGCGTCGACAATAAAGCCGGTGGCCTGGCCCGAGCTATTGGTCTCGGTATCGAACGAGCGGGTTTGATCGATCTGAATGCTGACGACGCTGTTGGCAATGCGCTCCAAGGTTCTGGCCCAACGACTGTCGTCGAGGTCGTCGGCCTGCGCGATGCTAGGAGCACTGAGACATAGCAGATACGAAAAGGCTAGAACCAACAGCTTTTGCATTAAATATACCTGTTGCGCCCAAGCTCGATCACCAAGTCAACGTCTGACCAAACGCCGCTTGATACTGGGCAGCAAACTCCCCGCGCGTGAAAACATGATTTTGTGGGCCGTGTGACGCGATTTTGATCGCCCCTATCAGCGAAGCTATGCGCCCCGTCACATCCCAACCCAATTTATTCATCAGGCCGTAGATCAAACCGGCGCGATATGCATCGCCACAACCAGTGGGATCGTTCACCGCAGCGGGTTTAGCGGCAGGTATCTGCAATTGTTTACCCTCGGTGTAAATTACCGAGCCCTGTGCACCGTGCGTGACAATCACGGCATCCACGCGCTTGGCCAACGCTTCATGGCTTAGGCCGGTGCGCTCGGACAGCAACTGCCCCTCGTATTCGTTGACCGTCACCCAGGTCGCTTGATCGACAAAGCGCAATAGCTCCTCGCCGTTGAACATGGGTAGCCCCTGACCGGGATCAAAGATGAACGGGATTTTCGCCGCCGCAAACTGCTCGGCATGTTGGATCATGCCGTCGCGACCGTCGGGCGAGATCAAACCCAACGTGACGCTACCGTCGGTAGGCACGACTTGAATGTGCGAATGCATCATCGCGCCGGGATGAAACGCGGTGATCTGATTGTCGCTCAGATCGGTGGTAATGAAGGCCTGCGCGGTGAACTCATTGGCCACTGGCTTTAAGTACTGCAACTCCACGCCCTGCTGCTTCAACCACTCCTTGTAGGGTGCAAAGTCATGGCCCACCGTTGCCATCGGCGCGCCCTGGCCGCCCAGCAATTTTAAGTTATAAGCAATGTTGCCGGCGCAGCCGCCAAAATTCCGGCGCATGTCCGGCACCAGGAACGACACATTCAGCATGTGAATCTTGTCGGGCAGGATGTGATCCTTGAATTGCCCGTTGAACACCATGATGGTGTCGTAAGCCATGGAACCGCAGATCAGTGCCGACATGCATGCAACCTATTGTTAGCCCGTTGATAGATAAGACCAATGAGGCCGGAGCATAACGGAAAAACCGTTAAGGGAAGACCAAAAATGGGCAGGTTAAGGACGCATCGGTGCGCGCCCATCTCGTCCAGACGAAACACCTCGTCCCGGCTATACTCGTAACAAATCACCAGAACACGGTGGCGGGTCATGAATCGCAAGCACGCATTGGAGCTACTAACACGTCACAAAGCCATCCTCGCGCAGCGCTACGGCGTCACGCGCTTGGCCCTATTTGGCTCGACTGCACGGGATACCGCCCGCACTGATAGCGACATTGATGTGCTAGTGGCGTTCAACGGCCCAGCAACCTCGGAACGTTACTTCGGTGTGCAATTCTTTCTGGAAGATGCGTTTGGCTGCCCGATCGACCTTGTTACTGAAAGAGCGCTAAGGCCGGAGTTGCGCCCTTATATCGAGGCAGAGGCAGTGCATGTCTGATAGCTCACCACGTATATGGCAGTTCTATCTCGATGACATGATTAGCTGCGCTGAAAAGGTCATCAGTTATTCGGCCGGTTTCGATCAAATCGGCTTTGTGAGCAGCGGCCTGAACTACGATGCCACTATCCGCAATCTTGAACTGATCGGCGAAGCCGCCACGCATATCCCGGAAGCCATCCGCAGCAAGCGCACAGAGATACCGTGGCGCATGATTATTGCTACGCGCAACAGATTAATTCATGGATATCTCGGCATCGATAACGACACACTGTGGAGCATTATTCGAGACGACATGCCTCGATTGCTGCCGCAACTAAGAGCGTTAGGGGCAGACGAAACCGGAAGCAGCGCAACTACAACAACACCAAGCCCCAAGTAATCGCCACCATCGCCAGCGACAAAAATACTGCCGCCGAACCCAAGTCCTTGGCAAGGCCTGACAACTCGTGACGTTCCAGGCCGACACGATCCACTACGGCTTCGATGGCGCTGTTGAGTATTTCGACCACCAGCACCAACAACACACTACCGATCAGCAACGCGCGTTCGATGCCGTTGTGACCGAGATAGAT
>JANMSB010000481.1:0-8744 GCA_031388915.1 Pseudomonadota bacterium
TTGGCGCACCGCAGAATTTAGCTGCCCGATGCTGGCGCAGCCCAGCCTATAAGCGGTAGGCTTGACGCCTGTCTTGGATCACAGTGAGCCACATGTCCACCTTGCCCAATCAAATGCCCAGTCAATTACCCAGCGGGGCCGCTGCCGATGAATCGTTTGTCCTGTCGGCACTGAACCTGCAACCGGCGCGTGGCGCCGATGCGGCGGCGTTGCCGGCGCTGAGTGTGGCGCGCACCACCATTCTCGAGCCCTCGGGACTGGACGAACGCCAGTTGTCGCAGACGCTGGGTACGGTCATGGGCTCGGCGGTGGATTACGCGGATCTGTATTTTCAGTTGTCGCGTGAAGAGTCCTGGGCGCTGGAGGACGGCATCGTCAAGGAAGGTTCGCATAGCATTGAGCAAGGGGTGGGTGTGCGCGCGCTGGCCGGCGAGAAAACCGGCTTTGCTTATTCCGATGAAATTGTATTGCCGGCGTTGACGCAGGCATCCAAAGCCGCGCGGGCCATTGCGCGTGGTCAGGGTAGCGGCGCAGTGTCGGCGTGGCAGGCCGCCGATGCGCATCGCTTGTATGCGGTCACCGATCCCTTCGATGGTTTAACCGATGAGCAAAAGGTCGCGTTGCTGGGCGAAGTGGATGCCGCTGCACGCAAGCTCGATCCGCGTGTAAAGCAGGTCATGGCCAGTGTGGCTGCGGTGCATGAAACCATCTTGATCAGCGCCAGCGACGGCACGCTGGCAGCAGATGTGCGACCGCAGGTGCGTATGAATGTCTCGGTAATCGTTGAGCACAATGGTCGTCGTGAGCAAGGTTATTGCGGCGGCGGCGGACGCTATTCGCTGACCGAGTTTTTGCGCGGCGCACGTTGGCAAGGGTTAGTGCAGGAAGCAGTGCGTGGCGCCCTGGTGAATCTCGATGCCGTGCCGGCGCCGGCCGGACAGATGACGGTGGTGTTAGGCGCGGGCTGGCCCGGCATTCTATTGCACGAGGCCATTGGCCATGGCTTGGAAGGCGACTTCAATCGCAAAGGCACCAGCGCGTTCTCAGGCCGGATTGGTCAGCAAGTAGCATCGCCGCTGTGCACCGTGGTGGATGACGGCACACTCAAGTACCGACGCGGGTCGCTGAATATCGACGACGAAGGTACGCCGACGCAGTGCACGACACTGATTGAAAACGGCGTTTTGCGCGGTTACATGCAGGACAAACTCAATGCGCGTTTGATGGGCGTCAAGCCCACCGGCAATGGCCGTCGCGAATCGTTTGCGCACATGACGCTGCCGCGTATGACCAACACCTACATGCTCAATGGACCGCATGATCCGGAAGAAATTATTCGCTCGGTGAAGAAGGGCTTGTACTGCCACAACTTCGGCGGCGGCCAAGTAGACATTACCTCCGGCAAATTTGTGTTCTCCGCCAGCGAGGCTTACTTGATCGAAGACGGTAAATTAACCGCGCCAGTGCGTGGCGCCACGTTGATCGGCAACGGCCCCGATGTACTGACGCGCGTCACCATGGTGGGCAATGATTTGAAACTGGATGAAGGCGTCGGCACCTGCGGCAAGGATGGCCAGGATGTACCCGTGGGGGTGGGGCAGCCCACGCTGCGTGTGGATGGGTTGACGGTGGGCGGCACGGCGACCGAATAACAGGCGCGTTACAACGACGAGGTGTGCGATGTGGCTGTCCCGACCACTGTATGAATTTCTGCCCTATGCCTACATGCTGGTGGGCATTGCCGCGTTGGGAGCGTCGTTTTTCATCGCAAGCGGATCTACCTGGCTTGCCGTGCTGGGTATTGTGTTGTTGATCTTGGGGTTGGTGTTCTGGCTAAAGCGTCGCGACTATCGCACGGCGCAGTCCGAATACACCCGCAAATCTCTGGACGATTAGGACTTGTTGTCGCCGGTGGCCGTGCTTTTCTGAGCATCCGATTTTTTGACGGCCATGCTTTCCGCCAGCACCGTGGTGTCCGTCACCAACGGCACGACATCGTCGTGGCGCGGCGTTTCCGGCCGCGAACGCGAGTTGCGTTCATCCATGTAAGCCAGTTCGTGCTCGCCGATTTGCAACACATCGCCATCATTTAATACCCGGCGGCGAATACGTTTGCCGTTGTGGCTGATGCCATTGGTGCTGTTCAAGTCTTCGATGATCGAGCTGCCGTGCGTGCTGATGATTTGCGCGTGGTGGCGGCTGACGAATTGACTCTCGATTTGTATGTCGTTTTCCGGCGTGCGGCCAATCAGGAATCTGCCGTCCTTCAGCGCATATTCGGCCAGCGATTCGCCCTTGCACGACAACAGAACGTGCGCGAGCGTGTGTTCGGAATGATGTCTGTCACCGGAGTTGCGTGCGGCGCCGACGATGGGCAGCTTTACCGAACAGGCCGCGTACTCGTGCCAGCGCAGTTCGGCAATGGCCGTCTTTAGATCGTCAAGGCTGACGGTGTCTTTGTCTTGGGCAAACGCGGCCATCATTGCGGTGTCGCATAGTGTATTCACCAAGCGCGGCACGCCGCCGGTGTATCGAAAAATGACTGGATAGGTGTCGGGGGCAAAAATTTCGCGCCCCTCGGAGCCGGCCACTTCCAGCCGATGTTGAATGTAGTGGTCGGTGTCGTCGCGCGACAGCGGCGTCAGGTGGAAACGTAGGCGCACCCGCTGCGTCAACTGGGCCAGCTCCGGCAGGTCGAGCTTGTCGTTGAGTTCCGGTTGACCGGCCAGGATGATACGCATCACCTTATCTTTTGCGGTCTCAATACCGGAGAGCAGCCGCACTTCCTCCAACACCCGCGGCGACAGATTCTGAGCTTCGTCGATGATCAGCAACACGCGTCGGCCGCTGCTGTACTGCTCGACCAGAAAATTATTCAACGTGGCCAACAGCTCGGCTTTTTTCATCTGAAACGGTTGGAAGCCGAACTGCACCAGGACGGATTGCAGAAACTCGTTGGCCGACAACTGCGTCTGGTTGACTTGCGCCACCACCACGTCTTTTTCCAATTCGGAAAGAAAGGTTTCGATCAGCGTGGTTTTGCCGGCGCCGATTTCGCCGGTAATGATCACGAAGCCGTCGGTGAACCAGATGGTCGATTCCATGTACGCCTTGGCGCGCGCATGGTTCTTGGACAGATACAGGAACGCAGGGTCGGGGGAGAGGCGAAACGGCAGTTCTTTCAGTTTGAAAAGTTCTAAATACATGCGCGGCGCGAGTCCTTTTTTCGATCTTGCAGAGCTGGGTCGGAAACTTAAGTCTAAACCCTGGATAGCCGTTGGCAAACCAATAGATGTGGCGCTACTTGGCGATTCTAAGCAGCTTTTTCAAGGCGCGGTCGCGTTCGACAGGGGTCTTGGCAATCACGGTCGCATGGCCCAATTTGCGAGCCGGCCGCGCCGCCTTGCCGTAGTGATGGAAATGCGCGCCGTCCAGCTTCAGTGCGGCGGCCGCTTCAGGAATCGTCCCGACGAAATTCAGCATGGCGCTAAACCCACGGGGTGCGGTGCTGCCCAGCGGCAAATCGCAGATCGCCCGCAGGTGATTTTCGAACTGGCTGGTTTGCGCACCTTCGATGCTGGCATGGCCGGAGTTGTGTACGCGCGGCGCCATTTCGTTGGCGATCAGTTTGCCGCGCAGGACAAAAAACTCGATGGTCAGTACGCCTACATAGTTGAAATGTTTGAACAGTTTTTTCAGGTGGTTTTCCGCCTGTTTCTGTAAGGCGGGGTGGCGATAGGGTGCGCGAGCCACCTGCAGGATGCCGTTACGGTGGGTGTTTTCAGAGAGCGGATAAATGGCCACTGCGCCGCTGCGGCTGCGCGCACCGATGACCGACACTTCGCGAGTGAAGGGGACAAAGCCCTCGTAAATCAGCGGCGCGCCGGCCAGTGCATCCCAGGCAGCAGCGACATCGGCGGGCTTTTTCAGTCGATATTGCCCGCGGCCGTCATAACCGAGGCGGCGGGTTTTAAGGATGCCGGGTAAGCCAATCTCGGCGACGGCTTGTTCCAGCTCGGCACGGCTGTCCACGGCACGGAACGGCGGGGTGGGAATACCCAGCTTGTTGAACAGAGTTTTTTCGGTGAGGCGATCCTGGCTCGCGCCCAATGCAGCCACCGGCGGGTAAAAGGGTTTGAGATTGGCGATGGCCGCTACCGCAGCCACCGGCACATTCTCGAACTCGAAGGTGATGACATCGACGGCCTCGGCCAGTTCGCGCAGTTTGGCCGGGTCGTCGTAAGCACCTTGAATGCACTCGCCCACCTGCGCGGCGCACGCCTCCGGACTGGGATCGAGGAAGGTAAAACGCAGACCCAGCGGATAGCCCGCCAAAGCCAGCATGCGGCCGAGCTGGCCGGCGCCGATCATGCCGATTCTCATGTTAATTAGTCACTTATGAGAGGCATCGCGCGGATCGGGCTGCGCCAGTACTTTATCGGTCTGGGCTTGCCGGAACGCCGCTACTGCTTCGTGGATCTTCGGGTACTTATTGCCGAGCATCGCGGCAGCCAGTAGAGCTGCATTGGTGGCCCCGGCTTTGCCGATGGCCAGGGTGCCCACCGGAATACCGGCCGGCATCTGGGCAATCGACAGCAGCGAATCCATGCCGTTCAGCGCCTTGGACTGTACCGGCACACCGAGCACCGGCAGGGTGGTTTTGGCGGCGGTCATGCCCGGCAAATGTGCAGCCCCTCCGGCGCCGGCGATGATCACCTCGATGCCGCGCGTACGGGCCGTTGCCGCATAGTCAAACAGCAGGTCGGGGGTGCGATGCGCAGACACCACACGAATTTCGTGCGGTATGCCCAGTTGGGTCAGCATGTCTGCGGCGGGTTGCATGGTCTCCCAATCGGAGGAGGAGCCCATGATGATGCCAACGAGGGGTGTGTTCATTCGATGAATTTTAGCAGTAGCGGATGACGAATGCCTTGCGGTCTACGTTGGCGCAAGTAAGTCGCGCAGTACCGCGAACAGTTCGCGTGCCGCAGCCGCTGGCTGCTTGCGTTGCTGTTCATGGCGCGACCGAGCAATGAGTCGTTCCAGTTGCGGGCGATCGGCTTGGGGGTATTCCTCCAGCAATGACGGCAACGCCACGCTGTCCTCGCTGAGCAGGCGATCCCGCCAATGTTCGGCACGCCTGAAGCGCAGCACATCGGTGCGATGTAATTGCCGTTTGGCTTCCAAGGCGGCGCGAATCGGTTCGACATCGAGCTTGCGCATCAACTTGCCGATGAACTGCTTCTGACGATACAGGCCGCCATGCGCGGTAATGCGTTTGGCAATGTCGATGGCGTCGCGCAGCTTTTCCGGCAACTGCAGCTCGTCCAATTCGTTGGGGGCTAATTCAATCAAAGATTCACCCAGTTGTTGCAGTTCGGCGCTGTGGCGTTTTAAGGCGCTTTTGCTTGGACCTTCGTCGATGTCGTCATCATCTGGCTGGTGAGTGTCGTAGAACTTTTTCATGTGCGCGATCCTAACACCAAGCTAAACTCCCCCGAAAATTTCCAGGACCACCGGAACCCTATGACTACCACGCGCGAGTTGACTCAAGCCGATCTGCAATCCTGCGTTGAGCTGGCGTTGAAGGAAGCGCGCGGCTTGGGCGCCAGCGAGGCGGAAGTCGGCGTGAGTGTGGATGTGGGGCTGTCGGTCACGGCGCGCATGCGTGAGGTCGAAACATTGGAATACCACCGTGATCGTGGCATGGGCGTCACGGTGTATCGCGGCAAGCACAAGGGTTCGGCCAGCACCGGTGATTTGAGCCCACAGGCGATTGCCGAGACTGTAGCCAAGGCTTACAGCATTGCCGGCTTCACCGCCGAAGACCCCTGCGCCGGGTTGCCCGATCCCGACACGCTGGCGCGCGATATTCCGGATTTGGATTTGAATCATCCTTGGGGCATTGAGCCGGATGCAGCGCGCGATCTGGCCGTGGCCTGCGAAGCTGCGGCATTGGATGTCGATCCGCGCATCAGCAATTCCGAAGGCGCCACGCTTTCCAGTCATCAAGGCACGCGCGTGTTCGGCAATAGCTTGGGGTTTGTCGCGGGCTACGCCAGCACCATGCACTCCTTAAGTTGCGCCGTGGTGGGCAAGCAAGGCGATGATATGCAACGCGACTATTGGTACAGCTCGGTACGCGATTATCGCGATCTGGAAAGCGCGAGCAGCATCGGTGTGCGCGCCGCCAAGCGTACCTTGGAACGCTTGGGCGCTCGTCAACTTGCCACATGCGTCGTACCCGTGTTGTACGTGCCGGAGCTGGCGCGTGGTTTGATCGGCAGTTTCCTCGGTGCGATTCGTGGCGGCAGTCAATATCGCCGTGCATCTTTTCTGTTGGATACCGCTGGTCAGCAAATTTTTCCAACGTGGTTCAGCTGCAACGAACGCCCGCATGTGCTCAAGGGCTTGGGCAGCGCGCCCTTCGATTCGGAAGGCGTGGCCACGCGCGACCGTACGCTGGTCGATAAGGGGGTGGTCACCGGCTATGTGCTCAGCACGTATTCGGCACGCAAACTCGGCCTAAAGACCACCGGCAATGCCGGCGGCGTACACAACTTGATTGTCGAGTCCGGCTCGGCGAACGGCATGCATGACTTTGCCGGCCTGCTTAAAAAAATGGACCGTGGCTTGGTAGTCACTGAGTTGATGGGTAGTGGTGTGAATGGCGTGACCGGCGATTACTCGCGCGGCGCCGCAGGCTTTTGGGTAGAAAATGGCCAGCTCGCCTACCCGGTGCATGAGATCACCATCGCCGGCAATCTCAAGGACATGTACCGACAAGTTGTCGCTGTCGGCAGCGACGTCGATGCGCGCGGCGGCATTCGCACCGGTTCGATATTGCTGGAGTCGATGACGGTGGCGGGGAGTTGAGCCGCGACGTGTTCCGGACTGAAAGGCTCTAAATGGGGATTCCGCAAGCAAGGTTTTTATCGGCGATTGCGCTGTTGATGTTTGCCGCCTCGCTGGCGATATGGTGCGCATTCGATACTCGCCCGCCAGCATGGGACGAAACCGTGCATTTGCAACTGGCTTTAGATTACAAGCAGTGGTTATTGCACGGCGAGTCGTTTGAATCGCGCTGGACCGCCATCTACCCGCCTCTCTATCACCTCAGTTTAATACCGAGCTTGATGATCGGTGCGCCCGATGCGGATCGGGCCATGCTGACTCACGTGTTGTATTTCGCCGTGTTGCTCTGGGGCCTGCTGCATTTGTCCCAGCGTTTCACCGGATCGCCTGGGTTGGGGCTGTTGGCGGCTGTGGTGTTAATGGCGCTGCCCACCATTTTGTGGGCTACTCGGCGGCCGCTGCTCGATTTTGCGCTGACTGCCTGGGTAGTGGCAGGCATGGAGTGGTTGCTGCGTACCGAGGGTATGCGCGAGCGCCGGGCGGTGATTGTTTTTGGTATCTGGTCCGGTCTCGGCGTATTGATCAAGCCGTTGTATGCCATGTGGTTTGTCGGGCCGTTGTTGTTTTGCCTGTGGCAAGGTCGGCAGGGTGTGGTGCGAAGGTGGCCGATCAAGTCGTTGCTTGGGTCATTGATGCTGTGCGCGGGCGTGGCCATGTTGCTGGCGTTCCCCTATTACGGTTGGCAGGGCGTGATGTTTTTGCGCAATGCCTCGCAATTGGCCACCACTCAAGGGGCTATGGAGGGCGACCCAGGCTTCCATACATTGGCCGGTTGGTGGTGGTATGCCCAAGCGCTTCAGAAACAGATGGGATGGCCGGTACTGATGTTGCTGACGGTGGGTTGCGCAGCAGCTGTATGGCATAGCCACAAGGAATTCGTGGTTCGTTGGCTCGGCCTGTGGATGGTGGCCGGCTATGTGTTGTTCACCTTCAATCACAACAAAGATCTCCGTTACACCATGCCGTTGTTGCCGCCCTTGGTCATGCTTGGGCTATTTGGGCTGCGACAGTTGATGTTGTCGGTGCGCCCGCATAGTCGGGTTGGTTGGCTGGCGGGTGGTGTTGCTGTGTTGCTGTTTTGTTGGAACGCGGTGCGTATCGATCCACCACGAGCAGAGCAGTGGCAACATCAGGCTCTGGTGACGGTTCTGCAGACCCACCGTGATCCGGGTGAGGAGTACCTGCGCGTAGCGTTGGTTTCGAACCACCCTGCATTTTTTCCGCGTACGGTTGAGTGGAGTTCACAGGCGTCGGGGCAGCCAATGCATGTCAGTTTTGGCGTGAATCCGGATGCGGATTTCAACGAATTTATCGTACTTAAAAGCGGTGATGTGTATTCAGACAAAGCAGTCGCCGGACGTGAAAAACTATTGGCCAGCCGGTCTTTTAATGAATACTTCACGAGAGTGGCTTTGCTACCGCTACCGGATGGCAGTGTGGCATCGGTGTATCACCGCGATGCCGGGCATGTGTTCAAGCTTGACGGTCTATCAAAACAAACCATCGAAACCAAGTTACACGCCGAGCTTGAGCGGTTTGTTGCTGGACCGTTCGAAGTCATGGTGAGTGGTGACGAGGCTGCGCTTAAGCGTGGCCGGATAGACCATTTGTCCATCAAGGGCGGTCCGTGGACTATCAGAGGCATTCCCGTGGCGGCGGGCAACATTCAATTGCGTGATGCTCGATTCAATCTGTATGCGTTGTGGGATGGTCAGGGCATTGGGCTGGTCGATTTCAGCGCGGCGATGCCGTGCCTGAATGTGTCTGCGAATCAATTAGTGCATTACTTGCAAACTAAGCAACGCAAGCTGAGCGATGTCACGATAGAT
>JANMSB010000484.1:0-10709 GCA_031388915.1 Pseudomonadota bacterium
GTGTGTTTCACCAAGGTATCGGTCTGGTGGGTACGGAAGGAATGTCCAGCACCCAGTAAAAAAATTGCTTCAAGCAAGCTAGTTTTGCCAGAGGCGTTTTGTCCCACGATCAGCGTCGCGTCGGCGGCTAACTCCAGGCGAGCTCGTTCAATACAGCGAAAGCGCTCGATATCGAGCTGAACCAGCGTCATCCGACTCCTTCGCTTGTCTGCCGCACTAGAGACGCATCGGCATCACGACGTATCGCGAATTGACCGCTCCCGGCGCCTTGATCAAGCAACTGCTATTGCCATCGGTAAATCCGAGTTCAACCTGCTCTCCATCAACTGCTGCCAGCGCTTCCATCAGGTAGTTGACGTTGAAACCAATTTCCATCGCTTCACCGGTATGGCCCACCTCGAGCTCTTCTTCGGCTTCTTCTTGTTCGGGGTTATGCGCCTGCAACACCAGCAATCCGGGCTTCAGTGTCAGGCGAATCCCCCGGTATTTCTCGTTGGACAGAATGGCCGCGCGTTGCAGCGCGGTCCGAAGGCCAACTCGATCAGCAGCCACAATTCGATTGGGTTCCTGGGGAATAACTCTGCTGTAGTCTGGAAAACGTCCATCAATCAGCTTTGAGGTAAACCGTACCCCATCAACACTGATTCGCATGTGGTTGGTGCTGATGCTGATCTCAACCCGGCCCTGATTGCCGAGAATGCGCTGCAGTTCCAACACGCCTTTACGCGGCAGAATTACCTGCAAATTGGTGCTTATCGGGTCGGTCAATTGGGCTTCTGCCAGTGCTAATCGGTGTCCATCGGTTGCTACTAACCGCAGTTGCTTATCGGTGAGCTCAAATAGCAAACCATTCAAGTAATAACGAACATCCTGCTGCGCCATCGAGAAATGCGTTTTATCCAGCAAGGTTTTCATATCTGCTTGCGGCAACGTGAATTTCTGCTTGGCATCGATGTTGTCGATCACCGGGAAATCGGTGGCGGACAAAGTCGCCAATGTGAAGCGGCTCTTACCGGACCGTACCACCGCCCGCTCACCTTCGATGATGAGGGTTACCATGGCCTTGTCTGGCAAGGCTTTGATGATGTCCAGCAGCTTGCGTCCAGGGAGGGTGATCTCTCCATCTTCCATGACTTCGGCGGTGCCATTAGCGCTTAGCTCGACTTCCAGGTCGGTAGCAGTAATCGTCAGCGTTTTGTTCTTAGCGACCAACAGCACATTCGCCAGAATCGGCATAGTTTGTCGACGTTCAACTACCCCAATAACCGCGTGCAACGGTGAAAGTATGGCCTCTCGTTCTGCGCTGAACTTCATTGTCGGCACCATCTAAATTAATAAGATCATTAAAAGAAAATACTTAATATTAAATCTTATTGTTATTACTAGCGAAGGCTAATTCTGTTGATAAGCCTATTATTAATAACAAAATCATATATATACAATATGCCCTAACCCACCTAACAAATTCTTAGGAAGCTCTGTCTTGCTTGTACATAGTCTGTGGATAAAAAATTCCTAACAATTAACAACACCTTATCCACAGCCTAAACACATCATCCTGTCAGCGTTCTCAATAAATTCTGATATTCCTCACGACTGCGAGTCTCGGATTCTTTGAGCGCCTTGATGACCCGGCAGGCATGCATCACGGTGGTGTGATCACGACCACCAAAAGCATCACCAATCTCCGGCAGGCTGTGAGTCGTCAAATCCTTGGCCAACGCCATGGCCATTTGCCGCGGTCGAGCGATGGAACGGCTGCGGCGTTTGGACAGTAAATCAGCGACACGGATTTTGTAGTACTCGGCAACGGTTTTCTGGATGTTTTCAATCGTTACCAAGCGGTCTTGTAAGGCAAGCAAATCACGCAGCGCTTCTTTGGCGAAATCCAAAGTGATTGGCCGGCCGGTAAATTGCGCATTGGCAACGACCCGACGCAAGGCGCCTTCCAACTCGCGAACGTTGGAACGAATTCGTTTAGCAATGAAAAAAGCAACTTCCTCCGGCAGCGGCACACTGCCCAACGCTGCTTTGCTCATCAGAATC
This sequence comes from Pseudomonadota bacterium, assembly GCA_031388915.1. Taxonomy (GTDB): domain Bacteria; phylum Pseudomonadota; class Gammaproteobacteria; order Steroidobacterales; family Steroidobacteraceae; genus CAILZL01. The sequence continues at coordinate 2,047 of JANMSB010000484.1, forward strand.
GCCACACTGGTTTCCAACTCCGGGGGCTCAACCGATACTGTCAAACCCCAGCCAAACCGCGATTTCAGCCGTTCTTCCAGACCATCAACTTCTTTGGGGTAACGGTCGCAGGTTAAAATGATTTGCTGTTGCGCCTCGAACAGCGCATTGAATGTGTGGAAAAACTCTTCTTGCGATCGGTCTTTGCCGGCAAAAAACTGGATGTCATCGATCAACAAAGCATCCAATGATCGATACGCTGTTTTGAATTCGTTGATGCTGTTGTGCTGCAACGCCTTAACCATGTCGCCGACGAAGCGTTCGGAATGCACATAGGCAATCCGGGCACTAGGCAACCGTTGACGGATGGCGTTGCCGACTGCATGCATCAGATGGGTCTTGCCCAGGCCGACCCCGCCATAAATAAACAACGGGTTGTAGGCTCTGCCGGGATTTTCAGCGACTTGCTGCGCGGCGGCGCGGGCTAGTTGATTGCTATTGCCCTCAACGAAGTTAGCAAAGGTGAAATCCGGATTCAGTCGACCGCCTAAGTTGCTGAACATGGATTTGGCGGGTTGCGGGGCTGCGGCGGCCGTCACCTGACTGCTGATTTCTTGAGCTACCACGGGACGAGATCCGACTTCCAAGACCAGCGAAGTGGCTTTTTCGCCGTCGCCTGAATCCGGCAACATCTGAAATAGCTGTGTCAGACGGGGCAATACATTTTCATTTACCCACTCAGCGACGAAGCGGTTCGGCGCATACAACCGCAATACTGCCCCGTCTGCCACCGCCTGTAACGGTCGAACCCACGTGTTGAATTGCTGCTCTGGCATATCTGCTTCAAGCTGGCTTAAACAACGGTTCCACAACGAGCCTGGCACGGTTCGTAATCTCGGTTTTCTTCGGCGGCGGGGTGAAAGGGCGGTGAGTCTATACTGAGTTCTGGAGACTTATCCACAGGCATCTGCAAGCGGGATTGCACCGCTGGAGCGAAGCCAAAATGCGTGGTTTAGACCAGTACTTTGGCTTGACACTCTAGCGACCCACCCGTACCCTTGCCGCCCTTTATGCATGGGCACTTGGCGCTAATAGCCAGCTGCCGGACAGGAATACATCGATGAAGCGCACATACCAACCCAGCAATTTGCACCGTAAGCGTGTACATGGTTTCCGTGCTCGCATGGCTACCAAGGGCGGTCGTTTGGTTCTGGCTCGCCGACGCGCCAAGGGCCGTAAGCGCCTTTGCGTGTAGTTGGCGCCCCGCTCTGTTCGTGGCTGCCATTAATTCCTTGTCACCGGGTGCCAAACTTTACCCCGGCGCAGCGCTTAGTACACAAACCTCAGTTTGATGCTGTCTACCAACAGGGCAGCAAACTGGGTGACTCCTGTTTCCTGGTTCTGATCAAGCCCAACGATGTGAATTTCGCCCGGCTGGGTCTGTCCGTTTCAGCACGCACGGTAGGCAACGCAGTGAATCGCAATCGCATCAAACGCGTGATTCGCAATTCCTTCCGTCTCGCCGCTGCGCAACTTCCCGCAGTGGATATCGTGATCAACACTCGACCCGGTGCCCGTGAAGCGAGCAATGCTGTGATCGCCGAACGTTTGTCTCAGCATTGGAAGAATGTGGTGAAACGATGCGCCGCGCCCTGATACTGCTGATCGGCGGCTATCGTTATTTGCTAAGCCCCTGGCTGGGACAAAATTGCCGCTTCTATCCCAGTTGTTCCTGTTACGCACAGCAAGCACTGCGCGAGCACGGCACCTGCAAAGGCCTCTACTTAAGCGCAACACGCATTCTGCGCTGCCATCCCTGGCATGCAGGTGGTTACGATCCTGTGCCAACGGCCAAGACTGTTGACGCTTCACCTTCTCACCAAGACTCCACTGGCAGTTGTTCGCATGGATAACAAACGTATTGTTTTGTGGGGTGCCGCCGGCATCCTGTTGTGGTTGAACTTCATCACTTGGCAGCGTGACTATCCGCCACAGGCGGCGCCCGCTTTCGATACGGCGCAGTCAAGTAATCCTGGCGCCACGCCCACCTTACCGAGTTTGCCGGCAGCTTCGGCAGCAAGTTCCAGCAGCGCAGCGGCTGCGCCGACCGTGGCTGCAGCGAGCACACCGAGCGTTGGCAGCAAGATTCATGTCGTAACCGATGTTTTCGATTTAGATTTGAACACTCGCGGGGGCGATATTGAACGTGCGGATCTACGCCGTTATCCAGCTAACAAAGATGAGCCCAACAAACCTGTGCAATTGCTGAGCGATCAGCCCGCTTCGATGTTTGTCGCCCGTTCTGGATTGGTAGCAGCTAATCCCGTTGCAGCGCCCAGTCACTTGGCCATTTATTCCAGCGAGGCGAACGAATACCGCATGGAGGCAGGTCAAAATGAGTTGGCTGTGAAGTTGAGTTGGGCTGATGCGCAAGGCGTGAGCATCGACAAGATCTATACGTTTAAACGCGGCAGCTATGCAGTGGGCGTGAGGTATGAAGTGCGCAACAACAGCCCAGCCGAATGGGCCGGCGCCTCCTATGTTCAGTTGTTCCGACATGATTTGCCGGTCGCTTACTCGATGCTTGATGCCTCGACCATTGCTTATCGAGGCCCGGCTCTTAATGACGGCAAGGCATACCGCAAACTGAAAGTGGCCGATGAAGATGATCGCAAATTCCAGTCCGCGATTACCGGAGGTTGGATGGCCGGCTTGCAGCACTACTTTGTCGTCGCTGCCGTGCCGCCGGGCGATAAGGTTTATGACTATTCATTGGCCACCGACGGCAACAACGACTACACCTTTACCTATCGTGGCCCGCTACAAAGCGTGGCCGCCGGCGGTTCGGCGCAGCTGAATGAAACCTTGTTTATCGGCCCAAAATTACAGGATCAATTGGCCGCGACCGGTCCGTTGCTGGAGCGCACGACTGATTACGGTCTGCTGTACATCATTGCGCGCCCGCTATTCTGGCTGCTGCAATTCGTGCAGCAGTTCGTCATCAACTGGGGTGTGACCATCATCATCGTCACGCTGTTAATCAAACTCGCGTTCTACCGACTGACGGCATCCAGCGGCCGCTCCATGGCCAAGATGCGTACCATTGCGCCTAAGCTGAAATCGCTACAGGAACGCTACAAGGATGATCGCGAAGGTCTGGGGCGTGCGACCATGGAGCTGTACAAGAAGGAGAAAATCAATCCGGTGGCGGGCTGTCTGCCGATGTTGATACAGATTCCCTTCTTCATGGGCTTCTACTGGGTGTTGCTGGAAAGCGTGGAGCTACGCCAAGCGCCGTTCTTCGGTTGGATCAACGATCTGTCCGCGCGTGATCCGTTTTTCATTTTGCCGGTGATCATGGGCGTAGCCAATTTCGTGCAATTCAAAATGAATCCCGCGCCGCCTGATCCTATGCAAGCAAAGATCATGGCCTTCATGCCCATCATCATGACGGTGATGATGGCGTGGTTTCCATCCGGCCTGGTGCTGTACTGGATTACCAACACGGCCGTATCGGCGTTGCAGCAGTGGCGCATCAACACGCTGGTGGCCGCCGACGCCAAACAATCAGTCGCATGATGTCGTAGCCAGCGTGGTCTCGCTGCATACCACTGATGCGCCATCATGATTAGCAGCGACCACGACACGATTGCCGCCATCGCCACGCCACCGGGGCGTGGTGGCATTGGCATCATTCGTATCTCCGGTAAACAAATTGCCGCCATCGCACGATCGGTGCTCGGCCATCTGCCCCAACCACGGCATGCGCAGCTCTGTGAGTTTCGCGACGCTGATAACCAGAGTATCGATAGCGGCATCGCGCTGTATTTCCCCGGTCCGCACTCGTTCACTGGCGAAGACGTTTTGGAGTTGCAAGGTCACGGCGGACCGGTGGTGCTCGACTTGTTGATGCAGCGGGTAGTGCAGCTCGGCGCACGTCTGGCTCAGCCCGGTGAATTCAGTCGCCGCGCTTTCTTAAATGACAAACTGGATTTGGTGGAAGCAGAAGCCATTGCCGATCTCATCGCGGCGGATTCCGAACAAGCCGCACGCGCCGCCGTGCGTTCCATGCAAGGCGAATTTTCCGCACGCTTGCACGAATTGACCGAGGCCGTAATCCACGCGCGAATGCATATTGAAGCGGCCATTGATTTTCCCGACGAAGAACTCGATCTCATGCAGGACCGCGTGTTGCTACAACGCTTGCAGCACGCACAGCAATTGATCGATGCCATTCAACACAGCGCACAGCAAGGTAGTTTGCTGCGCGAAGGCATGACCGTCGTGATCGCCGGCAAACCCAATGCCGGAAAATCGAGTTTGCTGAATCGTCTGGCCGGTTATGAAGCGGCGATTGTCACCGAAGTGCCGGGCACGACTCGCGATGTACTGCGCGAGCGGATACATATTGATGGGCTGCCGTTGCATGTCATCGACACGGCTGGCTTGCGCGTGACTGAGGATCGGGTTGAAGCTGAAGGCATTCGGCGCGCGCATCTGGAAATCGCCAAGGCAGATCGGCTGCTGTATCTGATCGATGCAAGCGAGAATGACGAGACGTCCATTGCGCAACAATTGACGCAACTACCCAGCGAAATGCCCATCACCTTGGTCATGAATAAAACCGATCTCGCCGCGCTGCCGCCGAGAGTTGCAGCCGGTACGCCGCCGCGCATCTATTTGTCCGCACACAGCGGTGTCGGAATTGAATTATTAACCGAACACTTGAAAGCCTGCATCGGTTACAACAGCGCTGAGTCCGGTGGCTTTCTAGCGCGGCGGCGTCATCTCGAGGCATTGCAGCGCGCCAAACAGCATATGAATACGGCGCAGAGTCATTTGCTCACCGCGCATGCCGGTGAACTCTGCGCAGAAGAGTTGCGCCTGGCGCAACAAGCCCTCAACGAGATTACCGGCGAATTTACGGCCGATGACTTACTCGGGCGCATATTCACCAGCTTCTGCATAGGAAAGTGATGAACGCGCGAGTACTGCTCATTCTGCTGATCATCAGTGTGTTGCTGGCATTCTCACAGCGCTATCGCAAAGTCGGTGTGGGTTTAAGCGTCATCTTGGTGGTTCTACTACTGTGGTTCAGCATCCAACCGCCACCGCCCGCTCAACCGCCCACGATAAGCAGCAGCTCCTCAAGCTCAGCAATACCCAAACCCAGTGCGCAGATCGTGGCTATGCAACTGGATGGCGCTGGTGCACCCTGGCGTTTGACGGGAACGGTACAGAATACCTCCGCGCAACCCATTCGCTCGGTGACTATCAACATCGAACGGTGGGATTGTCCAACCGCAGACGCAGCGCGGGAGACGTGTGTATTGCTATGGCAGGGCACGCGTGTTGTTCACGCCAATGTTCCTGCCGATACCAGCGTTAAGGTCAACGACAGTTTTTATAGCCATGACCCCATCGCGCGCCTACAGGGCGTGGCGCGCGACCTGCTAACGATCACCAAAGCCGAATAGAACCTCCGTTAACGCAGATCGCCTCTCGGACCGCGGCTGCGAATCGTGCCGCCGTCGCGATTTGATTCTGCATTGTCCGGAGACCGGCTGGGTTGCATCGGTGCAGGCGTCTGTGGTGCTGGCTCGTTCCGTTGCGAGGGTGGAATATAAGGCGCTGATCTCGAGCGCTCTCGCTCCACCGACGGAGCAGGCATGTAGTTACCGCCGCCTTGATCGCGTTCACGATCATTCGAACGCTGCTCGCCCCTTCCCCAGGGATTGCTGCGTGCACGTGGTTCCCCAGCTTCGGGCCTGCCAGCGGGGGGCATGATCTCGGGTGCGTTGGGTGGCGATCGGTTACTGGATTCGTTGCTACTCTCTGGCGGCAGGTAAGGTGTGGTGATGGATCGCGAAGAGCGGCTTGCTGGCGAGTCATCGTTGCGTCTTTCCTGGGAACGCCTTGACTCGCGCCAGTTGTCGCGAGCATTAGCAGGTTGATCGCTACGCAGTTCCACACTACGACCAGTGTCATTGCTGTTGGGCAATGCAACTGGCCGATCGATCACCCGCACTCGGTCAAACTGACGCGCAGTAGCGGCTGGCGCAGTGGGTTGCCGGCGCGCTAGGACTTCACGCGAGTTCTCGGCGATGGGCGGAGCTTCGCGGCGAACCGGGCGCTGCGTCATCCCCGACGGGGGATTGCCAATGCCTTCACCACGCTCCGGTCGCGCAACGGGCGTACCCGCTACCGGCTGCAAGTGCAGATTCTCTGAGCGGATCAGTTGATCCTTTACCGGGCGGGCGTTGCGCAAGGAGTCGGCGGTCACCACTGAAGTTGCCCTGCGATTGAGGAACGTGTCTTCGTGGGGTTGCCGACGATAGCCGCGTTCAAATTCGGCATCGTTCAACAAACTGTTACTGCGGTTCACTTTCACAATGTAGTTATGACTGCTGCGATACACCGGTCGATACACTTCGCGTGGACCCAGCGGAATCCAGCCAACCGGATAGCTGCCAACGCCTATCGACACACTCACCCCTGGCGTGCCGATCCAAGCAACCAGGGCGGGTGCATAGACCGGACGCAGTGAACGTGGCCCAGGCACCCAGCACCACCGACTGCCGATGGTGGTCCAACGTCCATAGTGAAACGGTGCAAAACCCCAGGGTGCATTGTCTATCCATGTCCAACCCCACGGTGAAACCCAGGCCCAGTGCCCATCACGATACGGCGTCCAGCCGGACACGATTCGAGTGGGCATCCACACATAGCCGTAGTCGTTGTACCAACGCCAGTAGCCATAGTCGTCGAGGTCCTCATAACCAATCACCTCGGGCGAAACATAGCGCGCGGACGCCACACGTTCGGCACGTTGATTGCGCTGGGTGGCCCAGCGGTCGAAGTCATCCATTCTTCCTAAGTCGTCGAACTCGGCCGCCAGTCGGCTATTGCCGCGCAAGGTGAGTTGTTCATCGGCGCGCAGGGTGAAACTGCGCCGTTCGCCGGCGACATCGGCGCTGCCTTCGCGGACGCCTACTACGGTCAGCTCTTCTTGTTCGGCAACGCCAATACGATAGGTACCGGGTTCCATGATGGACACCGCTGCATTAGGCGTATCAATTTCGACGGTATCGCCTTTGCCGAGCGAGCGAACGCGAACATTCACCACGCCCTGCGTCACTTGTAATTGCAATACATCGTCGCTGAGCTCCAGCAAACGCAATTGCGTGTCGGCATCGACCTGAATAGCGGTGCTGCCCATTTGTAGTTCAGCTCGCCCCCGGTTATCCGTCCAGACTTGATCACCACTGGTCAGGGGCCGGTTAATGCGCGCCTCAGTCGAGTTCTCGTCGTCCTGAGTCTGCACATAAACCGGTCCTTTCAGATAACTGATCCGTGCGACCCGACTAGCCGGGTCAGTATCCTCATCAGCATGGCCGGGCGTAGTTGCTAAACACAGCAACGCTCCGAGTGCCCAAACCATCCGCTCCAGGTGCCTGGCGGTCGGTGTTGAGTGGTGTACGGTGTTCATAATCATTGCCCCCGACAGTGCGCGCCGCTTTCAGTATGGCAGCGCTTGAGTAAACTAGCGGCCCGTAGAGGTGGGCACGTATGCGATTCCCGGATCGGTTTGAAGTCATTGTAGTAGGCGGCGGTCACGCCGGCACCGAAGCCGCGTTGGCAGCGGCGCGTATGGGCGCCAAAACCCTGCTGCTGACACAAAGCATCGAAACCCTCGGGCAAATGAGCTGCAATCCAGCCATTGGCGGCATCGGCAAAGGCCACTTGGTCAAAGAGATCGATGCCCTGGGCGGCGCCATGGCCATGGCTACCGATCACGCCGGCATTCAGTTTCGCACCCTCAACAACAGCAAAGGCGCCGCTGTGCGCGCCACCCGCGCGCAAGCCGATCGCCAGCTCTACAAACAAGCCATTCGGAAACTGCTGGAAAACCAGCCCAATCTGACCTTGTTTCAACAAGAGGTAGCCGACCTGATTGTGGAGCACGACTCGATACAAGGTGTGATTACCCAGGTGGGATTGGAGTTCCGCGCCCCCACCGTAGTATTGACTGTCGGTACTTTTCTGGCCGGAAAGATTCACGTCGGTCTGGAAAACTACCAAGGCGGACGGGCGGGCGATCCGCCCTCGAATCGACTTGCCGCTCGTCTGCGCGAATTGCCGCTGCGCGTCGGCCGGTTGAAAACCGGTACGCCGCCCCGAATCGACGGCCGCACGATTAACTACGCAGAACTGCTGATGCAGCCCGGCGATGAGCCCATGCCAGTGTTTTCCTACCTGGGCCGTCGTAGCCAACATCCGCGACAATTGCCCTGCTATATCACGCATACCAACGAGCGTACTCACGAGATTATTCGTGGCGGCACGGATCGTTCGCCGCTGTACACGGGCGTGATTCAGGGCGTCGGGCCGCGCTACTGTCCATCCATCGAAGACAAGGTTGTACGCTTTGCGGACAAATTGTCTCATCAGGTGTTCATCGAACCCGAGGGTTTGCATACCCACGAGATTTATCCCAACGGCATTTCCACCAGCCTGCCTTTTGACGTGCAGTATGAATTGGTGCGATCCATCAAAGGCTTCGAAAACGCGCACATTACCCGTCCCGGATATGCCATCGAATACGACTACTTCGACCCGCGCGATCTGCAGTACAGCTTGGAAACCAAGCACATTGGCGGCTTGTTTTTCGCCGGACAGATCAA
>JANMSB010000305.1:0-3386 GCA_031388915.1 Pseudomonadota bacterium
GTCGGCGTTGCTGAAAATGTTACTGCCGCTCTTGGTGTCGATAATGCTCTGGTGGATGTGCATGGCGCTGCCGGGTTCGCGCGCCATGGGTTTGGCCATGAAGGTGGCGTACATTTTGTGACGCATGGCAGCTTCACGCGCTGTGCGTTTAAACAGGAACACCTGGTCGGCCAGCGACAAGGCATTGCCATGGATCAAGTTGATTTCCATCTGCGCCGCGCCGTCTTCGTGAATCAGCGTGTCGATTTCGATGCCCTGGGCTTCGCAGAAGGCGTACATGTCATCGAACAGCGGATCGAACTCGTTCACTGCGGCAATGGAATACGACTGACGGCCGATCTCGGGCCGACCGGAACGACCCACCGGCGGCTTGAGTGGGTAGTCGGCATCAATGTTCGGCTCCACCAGGTAGAACTCAAGTTCCGGCGCCACCACTGGCTTCCAGCCGCGCGCATCGTAAAGACTGAGGATCTTTTGCAGCACGTAACGCGGCGCCATCGATACCGGCGCGCCGTCGGAATAGAAGCTGTCGTGAATCACCTGCGCGGTCGGTTCCGCCGCCCAGGGCACCACATGCACGGCATTGGGATCGCCCTTCAGCACGATGTCGATTTCCGCCGGATTGATGGCGCGTTCGTCGGCCGGGAAATCGCCAGTCACGGTTTGCAGGAAAATACTTTCCGGCAGGCGCATGCCCTCGTCTTCGGCAAACTTTTCGGCAGGCATGATCTTACCGCGCGCCACGCCGGCCATGTCGGGGATAACGGCCTCCACTTCCGAGATGCCGTGTTCTTTGAAGAATGTATGGATCTTACTCATGCCAGGTCCTTGCTACGTATTTCGATTAATTCAGCTCTGCGCCGCATATTCATAGGCTGCTGCGCCGAACGCGGCAAACAGTGCGCGCGAAAAGGGATTGTTCATGAACTTCCATTCCGGATGCCATTGCACGCCGATGGCGAACCGCGCTGCACCGCGCACACTAAACGCTTCCACCACGCCATCCGGCGCGCGCGCTTCCACGTTCAAGCCGGGCGCCAACTCGCGCACGCCCTGCCAGTGCAAGGAGTTCACGTGAATAGATTCGGCGCTAGCAATGCCGCGCAGAATGCCGCCCTGCTCTAATGCCACCGGATGCGACGGGCCATACTGAATATTGAGTTCCTGCGCCTCGTCCTCGCGATGATCACTGAGCCCCGGCACTTCATGCAGCTTGGGCCATAGACTGCCGCCATAGGCCACATTCATTTCCTGAAAGCCGCGACAAATGGCCAGCAAGGGCATGCCCGCCGCGACGATCTTGGGGATCAACGGCAGGGTGGTCGCGTCACGCTGCGGATCATGCAAGGTGCCGGGCTCGCTGCTTTGCCCATAATGATGCGGTTCGATATTGCTGGGACTGCCCGGCAACAGAATGCCGTCCAACTGGCTGATCAACGCATCCAGTCGGTCGCCATAGCCCAACGAGGGAATCATCACCGGCACGCAGTCGGCGCCCTCCACAATGGCCGTGAGGTATTTCTCGCCCACGCAATGAAAGTAGTGATGACCGAGGAACTTGCGATCAGCAGGCACACCTATCAAGGGTTTGTGTTGCGACATAGACAAAGCTAAAGCCAAACAATGAATTGATAGCGCATTTAAGCACAGATAGGTGTCTGAAAAGCGGGGTAAAAAGCCTATTTCCGGGGTAGCATCCGGTCATGACGCTCAACTTTGCCGCTGCCAACAGTTACTACCAAGCGACCGCCAACGCCACACCCGGATACCCCGCATTGCAAGGCGACGCCGTGGCGGATGTCTGCGTCATTGGCGGCGGTGTGGCGGGCTGTGCCACGGCGTTGTTTTTGGCGCAGCGGGGCTACCGGGTGGTGTTACTGGAAGCTGCTGGCATCGGCTTTGGCGCCTCCGGACGCAGCGGGGGCCAACTGCTGCCCGGTTATTCGAGCGGCCAAGCGCCCATTAAGGCGCAATTGGGCGCAGCCACCGCCCGGCAACTCTGGGACTTGTCAGTCGCTGCGGTGCAACTCTCTACCGAACTCATCCAAACACATCACATTGACTGCGATCTGCACTTTGGCCACCTCAACACCGCCATCAAACCACGGCAACTGACCGACCTGCGGCAGTACCAACAGGAACTGGAAGATCAATACCACTACCCCAGTCTGCGTCTGTTAGCGCGCGCAGAATTGCACAATTGGTTGGCCACCGATCGTTACTGCGCTGCGCTGTACGACAGCGCCAGTGCCCATGTGCATCCGCTCAACTACACGCTCGGTCTGGCGGGCGCGGCGGCAACGGCCGGGGTACAGATACATGAACATTCGCCGGTAACCAATATCAGCGGCGACCACACAGTGCGAATCGCCACCGCGCAGGGCGTCGTGACCGCCCAGCAGGCAGTGTTGTGCTGCAATACCTATGTCGGCGCACTAGCCAAACCGCTGGCACAACGCATCATGCCGGTGGCTACGTACATCGTCGCCACCGAAGTGTTGGGCAGCGACCGTATTCGTGCGTTGATGCCTAACAATGTGGCAGTGGCGGACACCAACTTCATCTTGGATTACTTTCGCCGCTCGGCCGATCACCGCTTGCTGTTCGGCGGCCGAGTGAGTTATTCCGGCCGTGATTTTCTCAACACTGCGGCGGCCACGCGCAAACGTATGGTGCAGGTATTTCCACAATTGAGAGACCTACGCATCGAATATAGCTGGGGCGGCATGCTCGACATCACGTTGAATCGTGCGCCGGATTTCGGTCGCTTACAGAACAACATTTATTATCTGCAAGGCTTCTCCGGTCACGGCATGGCGTTGGCCGGCATGGCCGGCAAGCTAGTGGCCGAAGCGGTGGCGGGCCAAGCAGAACGCTTCGATATGTTCACTCAACTCAAGCATCGCCACTTTCCTGGTGGTCAAGCACTGCGTACACCCGCGCTGATGCTGGCCATGTTGTGGTATCGGTTACGCGATCTGCTGTGAATACAACCCATCTGAAAATTGGGTGAACGCTAAAAGCATGTCATTTCGACCGAAGGGAGAAATCCTGCTGACCTCAGATGCGTGCCATTTGATGCACCCAAGTTACCGAGCAACGGAAAGATTTCTCCCTTCGGTCGAAATGACAACCGAAGAAGGCAGCCGCATCAATGAATTTTTAGATAGGTTCCAGCCACAATGCCCAACACTGAACTCATGATCCGCAACAACCTCGACTTGCGCGACGACCCCAACACGCACACTTATCTGAAGCAGGAAGTGGTTAGCGTGAGTTTCGCCCGCAGCGCTGGGGCCATACAGAGTCGCGAAGGTTTAAATCACTACGCCATTGGCGATGCGTTGATTACCGGCTCCACCGGCGACCAGTGGAGCGTATCGCGC
>JANMSB010000502.1:0-2779 GCA_031388915.1 Pseudomonadota bacterium
GTCAATCCAGCTATCGGCTTCGCGACGCGAACACACGCCGGTTTCGCTGATGAACTTGTTGATACGTATGGCGGGCATGATGCAGTATCGTTCAGCCGCCGGCTTTCTTGACGGTGTAGCCCAGCTTGCTCAACTCGGCGACCAACGTATCGCGATGTTCGCCTTGAATTTCAATCGTGCCGTCCTTGGTGGTGCCGCCGGTGCCGCAGCGCTTTTTGAGTTGCGTGCAGAGTTTTTCGAGTTCTACCGGCGCTAAGGCTAGCCCGGAGATCACGTTGACGCTCTTACCACCGCGGCCCTTGGTTTCGCGGCTGACGCGCACAACGCCAAGGTGCTTCATCACGCGTAGCCCGGCTATCCCCGAAGGGGGATCGTCCTTGCTCGCCGGTTGCTGCTTGCAGATACAGGATGCCACGGGCTTGTGGCAACGCGGACACAGGCGTCCACCCTCCGTGGAGTACACCGGCACGGCATGGCTATTGATCTTTGATTTGAGCATGAGGATAGTGGCGAGAATGTTAGTGCGTGAGGCCGACAAGCGTACCGCTTGTGTTGCCGGCGTGCTATCCAAGAACAATCTGCTTTGCAGGATTCAGCTATGAGCACGCCGCCGCGTTTTGTTCCTTACATTGCCGCCGACACGCGGCTGCCGGAATTTACGTTGCGGGCAGTGCTGGTGGGCACGGTGCTGGGCATGATTTTCGGCGCTTCATCGCTGTACTTGGTGCTGAAGGTGGGGTTGACGGTCAGTGCCTCAATTCCAGTAGCGGTGATCTCGCTGACCTTGTTCAAGCTGTTGTCGCGCGTCGGCGGCCGCGATGCCAGCATTCTGGAAAACAACATCGCGCAAACTGCCGGTTCCGCCGGTGAGTCGATTGCCTTTGGTGTGGGCGTGACCATGCCGGCCATTCTGATTCTGGGGTTCGACCTGGAGTTAATGCGCGTCATGCTGGTGGCGGCGACGGGCGCGTTGCTGGGTATTCTGATGATGATTCCACTGCGCCGCGCCTTGATTGTGCGCGAGCACGGCAAACTAAAATACCCGGAAGGCACGGCTTGCGCAGAAGTGCTGAAGGCAGGCGCTTCGGCGGAATCGCGTGCTGCGGCATCCCCCGAAGCCAAGGCCGAGGAAGCGCGTGGTGTGCTGCAAGGCTTAAGCGCCAGCACCATTTTTGCAGGCTTTGGCATTGGCTTGGTCTATAAGACGCTCATGGCCGCTTTCAAACTATGGAAGGACGTGCCGGAGAAAGTATTCGGGGCGCCGCTCAAGTCCGGCTCCATTGGCGTCGAAGCTTCGCCCGAATTGCTGGGTGTGGGTTACATCATCGGGCCGCGCATTGCCGGCGTGATGTGCGCCGGCGGTGTACTCGCTTACTTGGTGCTCATACCGATGATCAAGTTGTTGGGCGAATCGGTGACTGGCGCGATTGCGCCGGGCACGAAGCCGATTGCCGAGATGAGCGCCAATGACATTCGCAGCGCCTATGTGCTGTATATCGGCGCGGGTGCAGTGGCTGCTGCGGGGTTGATCAGCTTGCTGCGTTCGCTGCCGTTGATTGTTGGCAGTTTGCGGCGTGGTCTGGCCGGCACTGCGCAGCGTGGCTCGGCCGTCAATGGCGCAGTGCCGCGCACCGATCAAGATATTGCCTTGAAGTATGTGTTGATCGGCTGCCTGGTGTTGTTGCTGTGGATCGTCGCGGCGCCATCACTGCACATGAATTTGTTCGGCGCGATGTTGTTGCTGGCATTTGGTTTTTTGTTCGTGACGGTGTCATCGCGCTTGACCGGCGAAATTGGTTCTACCTCCAACCCGATTTCCGGCATGACCATCGCGACCTTGTTGCTGACGTGCTTGGTGTTTCTCGCGCTGGGGTGGACCGGCACGGATCACTACGTTGCGGCGTTATCGGTGGGCGGCATTGTCTGCGTGGCGGCGTCTAACGGCGGCACTACCTCGCAGGACTTGAAAACCGGTTTCTTGGTGGGCTCAACACCGCGACTGCAGCAATACGCCATCATCATCGGCAGTTTGATGTCGGTGCTGATGCTGGGGCCCATTCTGCTCAAGTTGAACGATACCGCGACGGTGTACGTGCCCATCGCGCAGGTGGCGCCAGCCGGGTTGCAAACTTCCGTAGCCATGCTGGGTGAGCGACGTGAAGCGCTGCAAGGTCCTCAGGCCAAGGACCACCCTTACGCCAGTTATCAAATCTGGCACAAGCGCGACGAGGTGGGTGCGCCTGCCGGCAAGTACTTGGTCAATGACCAAGGGCAGGCAGTGTGGTTGGTGGATCCAGGCATCAATGGTCGTTTCGATACTCGACCCGACGGTACGCAGGTGCGCAAGTTTGATGCGCCCAAGGCCACCCTGATGTCGTACATCATTCGCGGCGTGTTGGATCGGGAATTACCCTGGGGCTTGATGCTGCTGGGCGTGATGCTGGCGGTGGCGGTGGAGATGTGCGGCATTAATTCGCTGAACTTCGCCGTTGGCGTGTACCTGCCACTGGTTACCACGGTGCCGATCTTGTTAGGCGGTTTGTTACGGTGGTGGACGGATCGCGGTCGAGAGTCTGCGGCGACACAGCGTGGCGAAGACGCGGTAACCATTGCGGCGAATGCAGATCGAAGCGCAGGAGTGTTGATGGCCTCGGGCTATATCGCCGGGGGCGCAATTGCGGGCATTGTCATTGCCCTGATGGCAGGCGTGTTCGGTGACGCCGACGCCAAACTAACGGCGTGGTCACAAGCGAACAATCCCTTCTACTCAGGTCCGTGG
>JANMSB010000316.1:0-3646 GCA_031388915.1 Pseudomonadota bacterium
GTCCAGCAAGTTGCCGAGGCTCGCGTGACGCACTTGAACGCCCTTGGGCTTGCCGGTCGAACCAGAGGTAAAAATTACGTAGCACAACGGATCGTTCGGCCAGTCAATGGCAGGGGCGGATTGCTTCGGTTGCAGCGCCAACGTCTGCTGGTCATCGTCAAGACACCATCGCTCTGCCCGCGCAGGCAACAGGGAGACCATGTGCCGTTCCGTCAACACCAGCTTGGGTTGTGCACTTTCCAACATGGATGCCAACCGTTCACTGGGCAATGCAGGATCAAGCGGCACGTAAGCAGCGCCGCACTTCAGAATACCCAACAAACCGGCAACCAATTGACAGCTGCGGTCGAGACACAGACCGACGGGATCGCCAGCTTGTATGCCGCGTACGCCTAAGGCATGGGAAACCGCGTTACTTTGTTGCTCAAGAGCCAGGTACGTGACTTCCGTGTTCTGGTCTACAACGGCGATGGCGTGCGGTGTGCGGCGTGCCTGTGCGGAGAACAAATTGTGCACAAAGAGAGATGGATTCATGTGATCTATTTTCTTTTTATCGGAAGCTTTCAACGGGAGCATCCCTCCAGACAATCATTTATCGATCCGCGCGCGACGGACATCGCAGCGCATTAACCTGTTTTGCTCTTGCTGTGAGTGCGGCTTTAGTCGGAATTCTTGGTATTGCTGTCGGACTGAAGCCTGACCCACATTATTGCCATTGCGCCAAATGCCCCTCATTCCAGATGCAGTCATCAATCTGCACCGTCACTACTCTTGGTTGAGCTTCGATAATGGCTGCCATCTCATCCCATGTCGGCGCATTGTCCATCTGACCCAACTTGATGTTGCCGAAGCGGAACGATGGCGACAGATAGTCATGCCCGTATCGCTCCACGCTATTGCGACGACACCATGCGAGATAGTGCTGGTATTGTTCACGTTCATGCCTCGGTCCATCGGCAGCCGCCGCGGCTGAAGGAAAGGCGGCCAGCACACCACTGGATACGGTGGTTTGCTGACGAACTTCTCCATGTTCGACCACAGCCATGTCATCGTCGAGAAAGCAGGTATACAGGCTCTTGCCCGCCGTACCGTAGCAAAGCAGCAAGTCTCCTGCTTTAACCTGCGCAGTCATCAACGCGTAGTCTTCTTGCTGCAGCTGCACCCGCTCCTGCTCAGAAAAGTGGAACCCGAAGAATTGCCACCCCAGGTCATTCATTGATTTCAGCCCGTGCTCTGCTTGGTGTATGAGGATATTGAGACTGTTTAAGTGAGAACGTGTTCGTCTGAATCCTGCGGGATCGCGGCTTTGCGCTGCCAGTAGTGCGGGGAACGTCTGAATTTTCGGCTCGCTACAACACTCCTCGAAAGCATGGAACAGACGATGCAGTTGATTGAGTATCGCTTGATTCACCGACTCCAACGTGATGGGTTCACATGGCATATCAACAATGCCGATATCATTAATCTGTGCGATAAGCGCCTGCATCTCGTTCAAAATATGCCTCACTTGTTCCGGCGTGGAGGGCCTTAAGAAATGAGTGCCGCTAGGTGCCCCGCCCGCCTGAATTGCGCGCCGGGTAACCGTACGAAATTGTTCGACAACGGGTAGATCCAAGAGTCGATAGACAAACTCCCACTGTCGACTTGCTGAATCCTCGAGAACAACGCGGTAAAAGGAACTGCGCATACCATCTGGAAACTCAAGACTTGTACTCACATCCAATGTCCTTTGCAACACCACCAACGGCCGCATGTACTTTGTATGCGGTACAGCACACATGACACCGTAAAAGCCGGCACGGTCCCTGGATCCTGGTTCTCAGGTTATCGGCGTGCCGAACGCAAGCGTGTGTCCGGCGTAGTACAGCACCATGAACAGACACAACGAAGCAGCATAGCCAATCGGCATCAGCCAGGGACGGCGCACTAACCGCAGCTCAGTGCGGTTGTCACCAACCACCGCCAACAGCACAACGACAATCAGTGTATGACCGATCAGATCGACCTTGCCAAATGTACCGACGGCGCTGATGAACATGACGGCGAGGATGAGCGCTGCGACGCGACGCACCAAGGGTGTCCACATCAAAGCGAAAGCCAGGGCGAATTCGACCACACCGGCCGCGCGCATGAAGAGCTCGGCATCAAGGCCAAACATCATGCCCGGATGTTGAGTCAGCAGCGGGAATGTCCATTCCGGGTAGGCCCATTTTTCTATGGAGGCCCACATCAACGTAACGCCGGCGCTCCAACGCACCATATCAATGGGCGCGATGTTATAGAAATTGAGTTGCAGACCGGTCAGCGCAAGATATACCGCAACACCGAGAAAGACGGGATAGTCGGCGAGATGGAATAAGCCATACTGACCGATGGCATTGCCGAACAGGACAAAAATACCGAGCGCCGAGAGCGGCATGGTACGCCGCGACACCATCCCGGCGGCGATGCCAAGTTGCAGCGCGCCGATCAACGTGGAATTCGTCGTCAATTCCGGTGTCAGCAGAATGCCGCCAACCGCCCATATTGAGATGAAGAAGAAGGCGGTGCCGGCGCGGAACAGCGTCTCTATATTCTCACGTAGCGCACTACTTACGCGGTCCATCACGCGTAGCGTCGCCATGCCGACGAACGTGCCTTCGAAAACAGCGCCGGCCAGCAGGGCGAGCATGGAAGCCCCAAGCAAGTATTCAAAGTCGGGACATAGGACGTTGGCGAGACCGCGCGGCTTACCGGCAATATCGTAGGCACAGAACCACTTAACATGCGCACTTGCAGAGCCAACGAGAATCGCGTTAACCAATAGTGCAAGCGGCATTACAGCCAACAATTGTAATTGTTTGTTCAGGTGTTTCATGTAGCTCTCTCTAACCACAGACATGATTCAATGAACCGGCCTTGGTGCGGGTTCATGGGTACTTCGTGGTCGAGCATGCCCTTCGTTGTTTGTGCTGAGATGCCAGTCATTGAGATATCCATAGCGATGCAGTCAAGCAAGCCGCCGACTTTCGCTGCCCCATTGCGTTTACCCACCGTAAGAATATTTATTTAGGTATCGCCGAACTAAAGTGCCGTTCGTGTAAACACCCGCTTTAGATCTCACACATTCTTAGCAGACGTACTCATCGAAGCAAAGCAGGATATTGAATAGAGTGTATTCGCTTACCAATGCTCAGGGCCCTTCCAGCGCGCTTGAGCATCATTTTCTCGAAGTCCGCTTGCGGCGCGTATTGCAACGATGAACGGACCGCGGTAAGAGCCGCACGTTTCCTTAGGTTCGTCCAGTGAGGACTTTCATTTAATTATTTGTTTTTTACATTCTCTCTATTACAGAAAATGCATTCGCAGACCAGTCCGGCTGCGCGTAGGATCAGCCTGCACTCATTCCAACATCACAACATTGATTAGTTGTCATGGGATGCGTGTGTTGCAGACCTCTTACAAAACTATATTATTTTATGGAGATAATCATGCAAACAATGCGCGTTCTTAGTCCGGAAGAACTTAAGAAAATTGCGGGCGGGCGTCCAGCTCCGAGTCCACCTCCGAAGCGATGTGGTGTAGACGCACCTGCATGTACCGTTCGTCAGTAGCCAGCCTGCGCATAGAGATTCGCCGTAATGGCGGGTCTCTATGCGCGCTCTCA
>JANMSB010000023.1:0-2052 GCA_031388915.1 Pseudomonadota bacterium
CGGTAGGGTGTCGTTGCGGGATAATGGATGGCGCCGCCACGGACGAGCAGTTCACCGGAGCCTATAATTTCTGAAACGCCAGCGGCAGGGGAATCAGCCCCGCCCTAGGAAATTTTTGTGCGGTATACCCGGCATAAGCCCTGAGACATCTGCCCGGTTCGACTTTTGCGTGTCACAATGCCAACCCAGAATCACTTGAACTACAGTCAACAAGTTCCTGATTAGCCGGCATGTACCCAACTCAACTGCCCTCGGCCACGCTCAATCCCCACGGTGGTCTGTCACACAGCCGCCCGGCGGTGACCCGATTACTATCCGAGTGGCGCGCCGGGAACAGCCACGCTTTACAAGAATTAACACCCTTGGTTTACGAAGAGTTGCGGTTGCTGGCCCATCGCCACATGCGCCGCGAACGGAACAGCCACACTCTGCAAGCCACGGCAGTGGTGCATGAGGCGTTTGTGCGCATGGTCGATATGGATATCGCTTGGCAGGATCGGACGCATTTCTATGCGGTGGCTGCGACCTTGATGCGGCGAATTCTGGTCGATCACGCCAAAGGCAAACAGCGCACCAAACGCGGCGGCGCGTTGCACATCCGCAGCCTCGAAACCTCCGACCTCAATGCCACGGCCGCGCTGCCGACCGGTACGTTTGACGTAATAGACGTTGACGAGGCGCTGAACGAGTTGGCCAAGGTAGACGAGCGTTTATCCCGCACCGTGGAATTGCACTACTTCGGTGGACTGACCTGCCCGGAAATCGCCACGACGCTCAGCGTGTCCGAAGCCACGGTGCACCGCGACCTTCGTCTTGCCAAAGCCTGGATGCTCAAGGAACTGCGCCCAGCAGCAGGCAACCCTGCACCATGAAAACTGTTAACCCACGATGGGGCCGAATTCATGATTTATTCAATCGCGCGGCTGACATGCCGCTTGCCGAGCGAGGCGCTTTTCTTGATTGTGAATGCGGCGACGATGCTGTCCTACGTAAAGAATTAGACGAACTCTTGTTAGCCGATGCGGGACCGCCGTCGGACGTGCAGAGCGGAGTCCGAGCCAGCCTGCTCACCCAGGCAGTCAATCTGGCACTCGACAAAACCACACATGATCGCCGCGCCGAACTGATCGGTACGGTGGTGGGCGCCTATCGACTCACCGCTGTCTTGGGTCATGGTGGCGCCGGTACGGTGTACCTGGGCGAACGCGCCGATCGGCAATACTCAGCCCAAGTGGCGGTCAAGGTCGTCGAGAAAGCCTTGGTGCATGATGAAATTGCCAAGCGCTTCCAAGCCGAGCGGCAAATTCTCGCCAATCTGAATCACCCGCATATCGCGCGACTACTGGATGCCGGCGAAACCCGCAGCGGACAACCTTTCCTGGTTATGGAGTATGTGCACGGTGAGGCTATCGATAGGTATTGCGATGCCCACTCACTGTCACTGACTCAGCGTTTGCAACTGTTCATCAAAGTCTGCACCGCCGTTCAATATGCCCACCAAAACCTGATCGTTCACCGTGACCTGAAGCCGGGCAATATCCTGGTAACTGCCGATGGTACCCCCAAGCTGCTGGATTTCGGCATTGCCAAACTCATGGATGCCAGCGCCAAGGCCGCGGCCGAGCTGGCACTCACACGCATCAACGATCGCGTACTAACTCCCGAATACGCCAGCCCCGAACAGATACTGGGGCAAAACGTCACGACCACCAGCGATGTGTATGCCTTAGGCATCGTGTTGTATGAGCTGTTAACGGGCACACGCCCCTATCAAGTCAATGCAGTGAGTCAATTGGAGCTGGAACGCTCGATTTGCGTCATGGACCCACCGCGTCCGAGTCAGATGGTGGCCAAGCTGGGTGACGGTCACGCCGGCATCAAGCCATTGGACATCAAGCAAGTCTCCGCCGCACGCGGCCTGACGCCCAAACGCTTACAAAATGCGTTGATCGGTGACCTTGATGCCATCGTCATGCGCGCCCTGCGCAAGGAGCCAGAGCGCCGCTACAGCTCAGTGGAACAGTTCGTCGAAGACATCAAGCGCCAACTGGA
>JANMSB010000043.1:0-8479 GCA_031388915.1 Pseudomonadota bacterium
CGCCGCCATCCACCGGCTCGGGCGGGGAGCGCGAGCTATCTGCAATCCACAACTGGTATTGCTCCAGGCGTGGATCGTTGGCGGGAATGCCGCGGAATCGTAGGTAACCTTTTTGCGTGATGGGGTCGAACACCACATCACCCATTAAGGCATTGCCCGTCGCATCGTTGCCCGGTGACCAACTGGCTTGAATGACGTGGCCGCTGCTCAGCAACGCATTACGTTGTTGTTCGGGCGTGAGGTGCGCCACGATGGGTAGTGTTGGCTCAACTGGCTGAGGCATCAGCCGCGGCCACCAACCCCATGCAGCCAGTGCAAAGCAGGCAGCGGCAGCCCACCAGCCGGCTTGTTCAACACCCGATGAACGTGAAGTGTTACGGACGGGTAGCGTGATGACTTTATCAGCGGTAGCTTGCACCGGCGCAGTAGCCAGAATGCGTGCCGCCAAGGCCTCAGGCATGGCGGGTGCGCGTGATGTTGGCTCTGCTTGTGCAGCCAACAAGGTCGCGGCAACGCTGGCATCGAACTCGTCGCCGCTCATTTCATCTTGAGCATCCAGCAATAGTTGCAATTGCTCAAGCTCGGCGGCGCTTAACCCTTCGGTGGCTTCTTGCGCCAACAAATTCAGTAATTGTTCTTGCGGATGCAGCGGCGTGCTCATGAGCGTACCTCCTGCCTGCCCGCCAACGCGCCAAGCTTATCGCGCACAATAATTAAGCCGCGTCGAATCAAGGTTTTGACCGTGCCCAGCGGCAGACCGGTGTGTGCGGCAATTTCGCTTTGCGACAAGCCTTGCACCACGGCCAATTTGATTACTCGCTGTTGTTCGGGCGACAGCGTCGCTAAAGCTTGTGCGGCCAGACGCGCCTCGACGTGATCGTCACCATCGGTATGTATGCTGGGTTCCCAGTGGGTTTCGTCCAGCTCTTCGACGGACACTTCACGCGGCCGACGTTGTGTATTGCGGAAGCGGCTGATCAACGTGCGGCGCGCCAACGTGACAATAAAGATGGCTTCCGAACCGCGCGAGGCGTCGAAGTGTTTGGCGTTCTTCCAAAGTTGTAGAAACACGTCTTGGGTCGCATCTTCGGCATCGGCGGAGGTAGGTGATAGTTTGCGCGCCAAGCCCCATATCATGCCGCCGTATTGATCCAGGCATTGCTTGAATGCGGCTTGTTCGCCCTGCGCGACGCGCACCAGCAAGGCGCTGCTCATGAGTACTCCGACCAGCCGCACAGCAGAGAACACATTGGCGGCAAGCAACATCTCGCTTCCTCAACACCCGAACGCACGGCGGCTGAACCGCAACGCGCGCCCAAGCACTGCTGAAAAACTGCTGCCAAGCGGGACTCCATGGTTGCTCTTGTGGGCCAGCCCGCATGCGTCATGCAGACCAGTGTCGGATGAGGCACGAAGTATAGCCCTGCATTTCGCCGTTGCCATCTGTTTGATGGGCAAGCGAATGGTAGGTGATGGCAGACGCCCTGTCCCTGCCCTCCCCTGCACCCGGAGGCGGGTTAGGGTGTAGGCGGGAGCACTGGCGCAGAAAACCCACCGGCTAGTCATGGCTGACTGCGCTCATCGCTGTATTCAATGCGGCACGTCGGCAGCGCGGCTTGGTCAGTAACATCTGCACCGTGCCCAGTTGCCGCTCGGTAAAGCCACCTTCGCAGTAACACAGGTAGTACTCCCACAGGCGAATGAAGCTGTCCGAGTATCCGAGCTTGCGCACCGCCGGTAGTTGCGCGACGAAGC
The DNA here is from genome assembly GCA_031388915.1 of Pseudomonadota bacterium. Classification (GTDB taxonomy): domain Bacteria; phylum Pseudomonadota; class Gammaproteobacteria; order Steroidobacterales; family Steroidobacteraceae; genus CAILZL01. The sequence goes on from JANMSB010000043.1 coordinate 1,756, forward strand.
GTTCACGCCAGTGCCGCAAAGTAGTGGCGTAGTGCGGACCGATATCTTCCAGGTTGAAGATTTTCATATCGGTGACCTTGCCGATGGATTGACTGATAGCCGCCACCGACGGAATGAAGCTGCCGGGGAAAATGAAACGTTGAATGAAGTCCACCGACTTCAGCGCCTGCGCATACAGTTGGTCTTGCAGTGTGATGGCCTGCAGCAACATGGCGCCATCTGGCTTGAGCAGGCTGGCGCACTTGCTTAGGTAGGTATCGAGATACTGCGCGCCCACGGCTTCAATCATTTCAATCGACACCAGTTTGTCGAATTTTCCATTTTCTGGACCATTCAGATCTCGATAGTCCTCAAGCAACAGCGTGATGCGATCACTTAAGCCTGCCGCTGCCACTTTCGCCTTGGCCAGTTCGTACTGTTGCTTGGAAATAGTGGTGGTCGTGACGCGGCAGCCGTAGTGTTGTGCAGCATAAATCGCCAAGCCACCCCACCCAGTGCCGATTTCTAACAGATGATCGGTGGGTTTTAGATCTAGCTTGCGGCAAGCGGCATCGAACTTGGCAAGGGAGGCCTCGCGCAGCGTGCTCTGCGGCGTAGCAAAGATGCCGCAGGAGTAAGCCATGGTGTCGTCGAGCATCAGTTCATATAGCTCATTGCCAATATCGTAGTGCGCCGCGATATTGCGGACGCTGCCGGCCTTGCTGTTGCGATTCCAGAAGTGAAACAATTTCAAGAACGGCTGACTGACAAACGACCAGCGGCTATCCATGCCATTCAATACTTCACGATTGATGACGAATATACGCACCAGCGCGACTAAATCATCGCAGCGCCATAACCCGCGAAGGTAGGATTCTCCTGCACCGACGCTGCCGCCGAAAGCCACATCGGCATACATCTGCGGATGTAGCACTTCAATTTTTGTGCTTAACGGGCACACATCGTTCTGGGCAGCACTATGCTGACCAAACCGATGCGTGCCTTGTTCATCGACTAATACCAGTTCGCCGTGTTGCAACTGCTTGAGCTGTGCAAACAACAGGGCTCTTCCTAAGCGCGCCAGCAGCGGTGCACGCGACGGTGCCTGTAGCGAGATGTCGGTGAGAGTGCTGTTGGTTTTGGAGCTAATGCTATTCATAACGATTTTCCTGAGGATTCCAGAACCTTGGGCGTGAGCTTGTCGGGATGGGTGTAAAACGGCACGCGCTTGAGCAGCAGTTTCAAGGCCTGCCAATGAATCAATATGGCTACCTGCAATGTCACCAGCGGCACACTCAGCAACGCGCGCGCCAGCGATGCTGAAGTAATCGGTTCGCGCCTGAGTAACAGCGTCGCGTCGAATTGCTTCTGGCCATCGCGCCAGTTCTCCAGGTGCGCGCGCAGCGCTACATCCGGCACCGACATGCGCCAGTCGTATTGCATATCCATGGGCATGAATGGTGATACATGAAAGCGTTTGGCAAATTGCCAGCGCCAGTGGCTCTCTTGGCTCCCTCCCCCGCGCAACGGGGGTGAGGTGGAGTGGTGGCCTTCCTGCTCCGAACTCCCATCCTGTCCGTTGATGCATAGGACATGCGAATGCAGCGGGTGCATGGATGCACGGGAGCTGCTCCCCGCAAGCGAGGGAAGGGACGAGCCTTGATGTGTACTCAACACATAACAATGCCGCTGCTTCCACGGTGTGTTGGTGATCTCGGCAACAATGGTTTCCACCTGTGTGTCCGCCGCGTTATACACATAGTAGAAACTCACCGGATTAAAGCTGTAGCCAAAGTAACGCAGGTGTGTCAGTAGTCGAATGGGCCCGGTGGGGCGTTTGCCGGTGTGTTGCTCTACGGTGTCGCGCACAGCCGTGGCGAGTGGCTGTGTCGCAGCGCCGTGAAAGTCTTTGCGTCGGAACCATGCCAGTGCCGGACGTCTTGCTGACCACAACCAGAAGCGATCAAATAACGACGGCAGCTCGTCCAGGTCCAGCAACGTCATATAAATTCGATAGCGAAACACATTGGCGCGCGGCGCATGGCGGCGATGCTGAATGTGGCCGGTGTAAAGGCAGCTTTTCACAAAGCAGTCGCCTGTTGCTCATCGGCCAGATCATTGTAGGGGCAGTTCGCGAACCGCCCTCTGGTGCCAACGTCAAGCAAGGGCGGCTCGCGAGCCGCCCCTACAGTCGCATCAAATACCTTCACCATCCGCTGCGCGCTAACCACGCCATCCTCATGAAATCCATAGCCCCAGTAGGCGCCGCAATAAAAAGTTCGGTTCACGCCGTTCACTTCCGCATAGCGCTGCTGCGCGGTCACAGCGCCCGGTGTGTAAACCGGGTGGTGGTAGACATAGCTGCCTAACACTTTGCTTGGATCGATGTCCTGATTACGATTCAGTGTTACCAGGAATGTCTCGGGTGCATCGAGGCTCTGCAGCACATTCATGTCATAGGTCAGCGCCACGCGCTCTTGTCGCCGATCCAGCAAGTGGTAGTTCCATGCCGCACGCGCCAGCAGCTTGCGTGGCAACATGCGCGTATCGGTGTGTAGCATCACCTCGTTTTCTTGGTACGGAAACGCGCTCAGTATTTCCTGTTCGCTGCGCGACGGCGCTGCCAGCATTTTTAGCGCTTGATCGCTGTGGCAGGCGAACACCACGTAATCGTGGTTATCGACATCACCCTTGACGGTTCGAATAAACACCTGCTCAGCATGCCGCTGCACGCCGGCGACCGGCGTGCGTAGCCGGATACGATGCTGATAGCCAGTAACCAGTTTGCGCGCATATTCGCGTGAGCCACCCTTGATGGCGCGCCATACCGGACGGTTGTTTACATTTAAGAAGCCATGTTTATCGAAAAACTCGACAAAGAACTTCGCCGGAAATCCGAGCATTGCCGTTTCGGTAGCCGACCAGATAGCGCGCCCCATGGGCACAATGTAGCGCTCGGTGAAAGCGCGCGAGTAACCACCGCGTTCGAGAAACTCGGCGAGCGTTATATCCTGATCTCTGCTCTTCCGTTCGTCCTGAGCTTTCCCGAGAAATTGTTTAGCTTCGTCGTTAAAGCGCAGGATGTCGTAGATCATGCGCAGGAACGATGGACGCAGCGCATTCAAGCGTTGCGCAAACAAACTATTGAGTGACGTGCCGTTGTATTCCAGGCCAGTTCGCTCGCAGCGCAGTGAAAAACTCATATCCGAGAACTGCCATTCGACACCCAGCTCGTTGAGTAGCGAAATGAAGTTAGGATAGGTCCAGTCATTGAACACAATGAAGCCGGTATCCACCGCAAAGTGTTTCCCCTGGCGCTCCACATCCATAGTGGCAGTGTGTCCACCGTAGTAGTCATTGGCTTCGTAAACTGTAATCTCGTGACCTTGCTGGTGTAGACGATAAGCGGCGGTCATGCCGGCAATGCCCGAGCCGATGATGGCGATGCGCATTAGCGTTTTACTCCATGCGAACCTGCATGGTCTTCACGCACCGCCAGCGGCACCGGCTTCAAATCCCAAATAATCCCCAACCACGATAAGCACTTCAGCAGGTAGTAGGTGATGTCCACTTCCCACCAATAAAACCCCTGGCGCGTCGCGGCCGGGTAGTGGTGATGATTGTTGTGCCAGCCTTCGCCCAACGTAATCAGCGCCAGCAGCCAGTTGTTACGGCTGTCATCACCTGTGCGATAACGCTGCTTACCAAACACATGCGAGAGCGAGTTGATGGTGTAAGTGCAGTGGTAACAAGCCACGGTAGAAACGAAGAATCCCCAGATCAACATCTGCCAGCCAGTGGTGCCGAGTTCGGGGTGATTTACTTCCAGGTGTTGTCCCAGCAGCAACATGCCCCAGGCGAATATCACCGGCACGGCGATGTCGAAGCGATCCAACCAGCGCAGTTCGGGATAACGTTGCAAATCACGCACCCGCTGCATATCGGGTGCGAAGCCCTTGAGCGTCAGAAACCAACCCAGGTGCGCGCGCCAAAAACCATGTTGTGTGGGTGAATGTGGATCGGCGGGCTGATCCGAATGTGCATGATGATGCCGATGATGCGCCGCCCACCACATCGGCCCACGCTGCACTGCGGCGGCACCCAGTACGCCAAATACAAACTGCATGATGCGCGAGGTTTTGAAACTGCGATGCGAAAAATAGCGGTGATAAAAGCCAGTGATCGCAAACATGCGCACCAGGTACGCCAGTACGGCCACCAGCACCGCGGCGGGACTGACGCCCACCCAGATCACTGCGAAACACATTAAATGCATACCCACGAATGGAATCACTCGCGACCACTCGATTCGGTCGGGTTCTGCCGTAGTGCGCGCTGCCTCAGGGTCGGCGATGAACCATAGCTTTAGGTTGTGCAGCAGGCGGAATACTGGATTATGTGCCGTGTTGGTGTCTGGTTGGGTCATGGTATCGGGGTGCCTGGTTGGCGTTTCTAAGTGATAGATACGCCAAGGCTTCGTGGCTGGATTCAACCGCACATGAAAATAGGTTGTTTAGTTGTGAATCCATTTAACGCGGGGCGGCGTACCTATCTGAAACTGGCTTTTTGGAATCGCACCATGACTGTCCGTCGCGCGCTCACCATTGTATTCACGCTGGTACTCATCAGCATGTTATGCGTCACCGGCTGGGCGAGCTGGGTGCAGCCGGTGTGGGAATGGACCGGCTTGAAGCAGCAACCCAATCACGCCTGGACCATTGCCACGTTGGCCGATGCCTACTTTGGCTTCATCACGTTTTATATATGGGTGTTGTACAAAGAGCCGAGCTCCTTGAAGCGGGTCACTTGGTTTATTGCCATCATGGGGCTGGGCAACATAGCCATGGCGGTTTACATGTTGAAAGAACTACGCAAGTTGAATGATGGCGAAGATATGTCCTTGTTGTTGGTGCGGCGTACTGGATGAGTGCATGCTGACTCTTCTCCTCATCGGCGCTGCCGCTGTCGTGCTAATCATGCTGTTGCTCTGGTTGCTTGGCATTCAGCAACACAACTTTAGCTATGTAGACATTGGCTGGTCTGCCAACTTCGTAGTACTGGCCCTGCTGTACGGATTGCTTGGCGATGGCGACCACACGCGCCGCTGGTTGATCTGCGGCATGTTTTCGCTGTGGGGTACACGGCTGGCGCTGCATCTGGCCACACGCATCATCGGCGAGCCGGAAGAAGGTCGCTATGTGCAACTGCGCGCCGAGTGGGGCGCTGCTGGAAATGTGAATCTCAAGTTTCTGGGTTTCTTCCAGTTACAGGCTCTGCTCAATATCGTGTTGGCCTTGCCCCTGTTGCTGGCGGTGCTGAATCCAGTGCCGGTGATATCCGCGTGGGAAATTGCCGGCGTGCTGGTTTGGTTAATGGGTCTTGGCGGCGAAAGCCTGGCAGACGCACAACTGAAATGGTTCAAGGGCAACCCTGCCAATAAAGGCAAGGTGTGCAATGTCGGGGTATGGAGCTGGTCACGTCACCCAAATTATTTCTTTGAGTGGATCATCTGGATTGGCTATGCGTTATTTGCACTGGGCTCGCCTTATGGCTGGTGGTGTCTGGCATTGCCCGTGCTGATGCTGCACTTCTTGCTGAATGTCACTGGTGTGAAAGCCACCGAAGCGCAAGCGGTGCGCAGCAAGGGTGATGCTTATCGCGAATATCAACGCACGGTAAGTGCCTTCATTCCATTGCCTCCAAAACGTTAAAGCAGAGATTGTCTATGAAACTATCCATGTCGCTGGTTGAAAAAGGCCTGTTACCGGATGCGGTTATTCGCCATGGCATTCGCCGTCTGTTGGCGCAGCGCCTGATCGAAGAAGACAAGGGCGACCCGGAGTTGCAACAAGCTCACTTAATGAAGCTGGTGGAACAATTGCGGCAAAGCCCGGTGGCGATTGAAACGGCCGCGGCCAACCAGCAGCACTACGAAGTGCCAGCGGTGTTCTATCAACACGCGCTGGGTAAGCACCTGAAGTACTCCAGTTGCTACTTCCAACCCGGGGTAACCAGTCTTGATGAGGCTGAGGCCGACATGCTGCGTATCACCACAGAACGCGCGCAGCTTACCAACGGCGAACGTATTCTGGAATTAGGCTGCGGCTGGGGCAGCTTGAGTTTGTATATGGCGGCGAGGTATCCGGACAGCCAGATTACCGGCGTATCAAATTCCAATTCACAGCGCGAGTTCATCATGGCGCAAGCCCAGGCGCGCGGGCTGAACAATCTCAACATCATCACCTGCGATGCCAATGTGCTCAACTTTGTTGACGGTATGCAGTTTGATCGGGTGGTGTCGGTGGAGATGTTCGAGCACATGCGCAATTACCAGACGCTACTCAAGCGCATCTCCACTTGGCTGAAACCGGGCGGCACATTGTTTGTGCACATCTTTACCCACAAGGAGTACACCTATCCTTTTGAAGTGCACGATGATACCGATTGGATGGCCAAGTATTTCTTCACCGGCGGCATCATGCCCAGCGACGATCTGTTGCTGTACTTTCAGGATGACTTAAGGCTGAGTAATCACTGGCAGGTGAACGGCCGGCACTATCAGAAAACCGCCGAATGCTGGTTGGCCAATATGGACGCGCATCGCGAGCAGATCATGCCGGTGTTCATCCAAACCTATGGCGCTCCACAAGCACTCAAGTGGTGGAACTACTGGCGCGTGTTTTTTATGTCTTGCGCCGAGTTGTGGGGCTATAACCAGGGACGCGAATGGTTTGTGTCGCACTAC
>JANMSB010000064.1:0-1937 GCA_031388915.1 Pseudomonadota bacterium
GTTGAAGATGCGACGAAAGCCAAAGGTGGGGCTGGGTTTGCCTTTCACCGGCCATAGCAAATTGAAGTTGGGTGTAAGGTTATCGGTGTAATGCGTTAGCGCAGCCTCGGTGCGCGCGGATTCGCTTTCGATGCGTTTTAAATCTTCAGCGTTGGGATTGACTTGCCGATCGTTGGTGACGGTAAGTTTTTGCGTGCGGTATTTTTTATCGGTGACGATGAAGTTCGGTTCATGTTTATTGTTCCCGGTTGCAATCTGGAGTGTTTGTTTACCCGGCGTGGTGGCAAGGGGAATGCCCACTACCGCCAGCCACTTGTTGTGTTCTTTAACTACCGTGACGCGATATTTTCCGTAGGTAACGACGGGTGCTTGCTCACTGGCGGGCAGGGGGATGATGGCAATGCCACCGGGCACCCGGCTTTCTTTGGGGAGAGCGATAGCCTGGGTGACGATGCATAGCATCAGCAATAAGCCGGCAATCATCTTGTGGAAAACGTACATATGCTGTGTATGCGTTCCTTCCCCCGTTAGACGGGGGCAGGCCAGGATGGGGGCAGAGTTCGGCGTGCCCCCATCCCAACCCTCCCCCGTAGAACGGGGGAGGGAGTTTGGAGTCTGCGGTTTATTCTTCATCGTTTTTAATATGCGTTACGGTGGCGGTGACTTGGCCTTTGGCTAACCGCGCATTAATTGGTTCACCGACATTCAATGTTGCTGCAGCGGTGATTGCACGACCTTGTGCATCGCTAACGATGGCATAACCGCGTGTCAGTGTTGCCAGCGGGCTCAGCGCATCCAGCGTGCGCGTGGCTACCGTCAAGCGACTGCGCAGTCGCTCTTGTTGTTCACGTATCACGGTAAGCATGCGCACTTGCAGTTGTGATAGTTGATTGCGCGCATTGGCCAAACGCAAGATTGGCGATTGCGCCTGCAAGCCAGAAGTGTGTATACCCAGTAGGCGCTTGCGTTGTTCGAGATCGAATTGCAGCGCGCGTATCAGGCGTTGTTCCAATTCATCTAATCGTTGCGCGCGCTGGCGTAGTTGTACGCCGGGATGCAGTTGTTGCAAGCGGCGTTGCAAGTACACCATGGCTTGTTGGTGCTGGCTTAGGTGACGACGCAGGCCAGTGAGCAAGCGTCGTTGCAACACCAACAAACTTTGCAGCCAGGTTTGTTGATCCGGCACCACCAGTTCCGCTGCTCCCGACGGTGTGGGCGCGCGCACGTCGGCCACAAAGTCGGCGATGGTGAAATCCACTTCATGGCCGATGCCGGTGATCAGCGGAATGCGGCACTCGTAAATGGCGCGCGCCACCACTTCTTCGTTGAACGACCAAAGGTCTTCCAGCGAGCCGCCGCCTCGCGCCAAGATCAGCACATCGCAATCTTTGCGTGCGTCGGCCAGGCGAATTGCGGCAGCAATCTGCAAGGCGGCGCCCGCGCCTTGCACCGGCACGGGATAGATCAACACTGGAATGTAGGGGAAGCGCCGCTTCAAGATATGCAGAATGTCGCGAATAGCCGCACCAGTAGGTGAGGTGATCACGCCGATGCGGCGGGGCAACTCCGGCAACTTCTGCTTGTGTTCCGGCGCAAACAACCCCGCTGCGGCCAGCGTGGCCTTGAGTTGCTCAAACTGGCGGCGCAGCGCGCCTTCGCCGGCTTCTTCCATATAGTCGGCCAGAAACTGGTAGTCGCCGCGCGGTTCGTACAGGCTGACCCGGCCGCGCACCAGCACCCGTATGCCGTCCTTGGGGGCGAAATTCACCAGCATATTGCGCTGGCGGAACATGGCCGAACGCAGTTGGGCGGATTCGTCTTTGAGCGAGAAATACCAATGCCCGGAGCTGGGTTTGGACAAGTTGGATAACTCGCCCTCCAGCCACAGGCTGCCAAATCCGCGTTCCAGCAGCGTGCGGGCCTCGCGGTTCAGGCGG
>JANMSB010000069.1:0-6022 GCA_031388915.1 Pseudomonadota bacterium
CCGACGATCTGGTAGATCACTTTGTTGCCGCCGTCTTCGGGCTCTAGTTCAACCGTGGCGCCGAACACCACGCGGTCAGTCGCTGCAATCGCGGAGACGTCGATGATTTCCGAATTGGATAATAGCGATTCGACTTCCTTCACTCGACCTTCAATAAAGCTCTGCTGCTCGCGCGCGGCGGCATATTCCGCGTTTTCGCTTAGATCGCCATGAGCGCGTGCTTCGGCGATAGCCAGAATAACGCGCGGGCGATCCTCGGTCTTGAGTCGCTTGAGCTCAGCACGCAGCTTTACTTCACCGCGCTTGGTCAATGGTGCACGCTTCATGTGCCAACCTCTTTATGCTCAATTTCTTTATGTAATGCTTGCAGCAGATTGACTTCGCCAGAATCCAAATGATCCAGCGCTTCGCAGGTCGCCAAGGCCGCGTTGATGGTGGTGTAGTAAGTCACTTTGCGATGCACGGCTTCGCGACGAATCGAACGCGACTCCAAGGTGGCTTGCTTGCCTTCGGTGGTGTTCACAATCAAGGCGATTTCATCGTTCTTGATCATGTCAACGATATGCGGCCGGCCTTCTCGCACCTTGTTCACGGTGCGCACTGCCAATCCCCCTGCTGCAATCGTCTTGGCGGTACCGACAGTCGCCACGATTTCAAAACCGCGTGCAATCAGCTTGCCGGCCAGCGTCACCGCAAATTCCTTGTCGCGCTCGCGCACACTGATCAAGCACACACCGCGCGTCGGCAACACCACACTCGATGCCAATTGCGCCTTGGCGTAAGCCTCACCAAAGCTGCGGCCGGTGCCCATCACTTCGCCGGTGGACTTCATTTCCGGCCCGAGTATGGGATCGGCTTCCGGGAACTTGGCAAAAGGGAACACGGCTTCTTTCACCGCGAAGAAGTTCAGCACCCGCTCCTTGAGCAAACCTAGGTCTTTGAGCTTTTCGCCGGTCATGACGCGCGCCGCCATTTTGGCGAGTGGCACGCCAGTGGCTTTCGACACGAATGGCACGGTGCGCGAGGCGCGCGGATTCACTTCCAGCACGTAGATGATGCCGTTCTGAATCGCGAACTGAATGTTCATCAAGCCATTCACTTTCAGACCCAACGCCAGTTTGCGCGTCTGTACTTTCAGTTCGGCTTGCAGCTCGGCACTCAAACTATTGGGCGGCAGTGAGCAACTGGAATCGCCCGAATGCACGCCGGCTTGTTCAATGTGTTCCATGATGCCGCCGATGTACACATCGTCGCCGTCACAGATGGCATCCACATCGACTTCAATCGCCACATCCAGGAAGCGATCCAGCAGCACCGGACTATCGTTCGACACAGTGACCGCTTCGGTCATGTACACGCGCAGATCATCTTCGGTGAACACCACTTCCATGGCGCGACCACCGAGCACATAAGAAGGACGCACCACCAACGGGAAACCGATTTCACGCGCTGCTTGCACAGCGGCTTCTTCAGTTCGTGCGGTGCGATTAGGCGGTTGCTTCAAGGCGAGCTGCGTGACCAACTGCTGGAAACGTTCGCGATCTTCGGCCACGTCAATGGCATCGGGCGAAGTGCCAATGATCGGCGCGCCCGCCGCTTCCAGTGCACGGCACAACTTGAGCGGTGTTTGCCCACCGTATTGCACAATCACACCAACTGGTTTTTCCTTGTCGATAATTTCCATGACGTCTTCGAACGTCAGTGGCTCGAAATACAGGCGGTCAGAAGTGTCGTAGTCAGTCGAAACCGTTTCCGGATTGCAATTGACCATGATGGTTTCATAGCCGGCATCGCGCAGTGCGAACGCCGCATGCACACAGCAATAGTCGAACTCGATACCCTGACCAATGCGATTCGGACCACCGCCGAGAATCATGATCTTCTTACGATCGGTTGGCTTGGCCTCGCACTCTTCTTCATAGGTCGAGTACATATAAGCCGTCGACGTCGCAAACTCGGCAGCACAGGTATCGACGCGTTTGTACACCGGACGCACGCCCAGGCGCAGACGACGGCGACGTACCGACGCTTCATCGGTACCAATCAACTTCGCCAAACGTGAATCGGCAAACCCTTTGCGCTTAAGTTGGCGCAATCGCTCTACCGCAAAAGACTCAAGCCCTTCTTCGGCAACGCGGGCCTCCTCTTTGATGAGGTCTTCCAACTGCACCAGGAACCACGGATCGATGTTGGTCAGCTTGTTCACCTCGTCCAGTGTCCAACCAGCACGGAAGGCATCGCCCACGTAACGAATGCGGTCCCCGCCGGGCATGCGCAACTCTTCACGCAGCACGTTGGCATCGCTATCCGACAGCGGCAATTTAAGAATCGGGCTTAAACCATCAATGCCGACTTCCAAACCGCGCAATGCTTTTTGCAGCGATTCCTGGAAGGTGCGACCCATGGCCATCACTTCGCCCACCGACTTCATTTGTGTGGTGAGGCGCGTATTGGCGCCGGGGAATTTTTCAAACGTGAAACGTGGAATTTTGGTAACCACGTAGTCAATGCTCGGTTCAAACGAAGCCGGCGTGGCGCCACCGGTGATGTCGTTCTTCAATTCATCCAGCGTGTAACCCACTGCCAACTTCGCAGCGACTTTAGCAATGGGGAACCCGGTGGCTTTTGATGCTAGCGCCGACGAACGCGACACACGCGGATTCATTTCAATGATCAGCACACGACCATCGTGCGGGTTGATGGCGAACTGCACATTCGAACCACCACACTCCACGCCAATCTTGCGTAACACGGCAATCGATGCATCGCGCAGCCGTTGGTATTCGCGATCAGTCAGCGTCTGTGCTGGCGCGACGGTGATCGAGTCACCGGTATGCACACCCATGGCATCGAAGTTTTCAATCGAGCAGACGATGATGCAGTTGTCCTTGCGGTCACGTACCACTTCCATCTCGAATTCTTTCCAGCCGATGACAGACTCTTCCAGCAACACTTCGCTGGTGGGCGACGCATCCAGGCCACGTTCCACAATCTCCACGAATTCTTCGCGGTTATAAGCAATGCCGCCACCCGAACCACCCATGGTGAAAGACGGACGAATCACCGTGGGATAACCAATTTCGGCCTGCACCGCCAGCGCTTCTTCCATGGTATGGGCAATACGCGAACGCGGTGACTCCAGACCGATCTCACGCATGGCATTGCGGAACTTCTCGCGATCTTCGGCCATGTCGATGGCTTCGCGCGACGCAGCGATCAATTCCACACCGTATTTTTCCAACACGCCTTCACGCACCAGGTCGAGCGCGCAATTCAACGCGGTCTGGCCACCCATGGTGGGTAACAAGGCATCCGGCTTTTCCTTGGCGATGATGCGTTCCACCGTGCGCCAATGCACCGGCTCGATGTACACGGCATCGGCCATTTCCGGGTCGGTCATGATCGTGGCCGGATTGGAGTTCACCAGAATCACCCGGTAACCCTCTTCCCGCAGCGCCTTGCACGCCTGGGCGCCGGAATAATCGAACTCGCACGCCTGCCCGATGACGATGGGACCGGCGCCGATAATCAGAATGCTGTTGATGTCAGTACGTTTTGGCATCTTCTACTTCAAGTGTGGTCACTCGGCAGCAGCGCGGCGGCGACGGCCATTACCCAGCGAGCGTTGCTCAATCAAGTTAATAAATTTGCCGAACAGGGCATTCAATTCGTGGGGGCCTGGGGATGCTTCCGGGTGGCCTTGGAAGCTGAACGCCGAACGATCGGTGCGTTCCAACCCCTGCAAGGAACCATCGAACAGCGACCGGTGCGTAGCGCGCGCATTCGCCGGCAGCGTGGTCTCGTCCACCGCAAAACCATGATTCTGGCTGGAGATCGCCACCTGGCCGCTATCCAGATCGATGACTGGATGGTTGGCGCCGTGATGACCAAATTTCATCTTCATCGTCTTGGCGCCGCTGGCCAAGCCTAACAACTGGTGCCCCAGGCAAATGCCAAACACCGGAATGTCGGTTTCCAGAAAACGCCGAATGGCCTCGATGGCGTAGGTGCAAGGCTCGGGATCGCCGGGACCATTGGAGAGAAAAATGCCGTCCGGATTCATGGCCAGCACTTCGTCGGCAGGCGTCTGCGCCGGCACCACGGTCATGCGGCAACCGGCATCGGCCAGCAGGCGCAGAATGTTGCGTTTGATGCCAAAATCGTAGGCCACCACATGGATGCGCTGACCCGGACGCGTTTGTGGCCCGGCCTCGCTGCCCCAATGCGAGCCGTCGTTCCACTGGTAGGTTTGTTTGGTGCTAACCACCTTGGCCAGATCCATACCTTTCAGGCCCGGGAATTTTTTCGCCGCCAGCACTGCGACATTCGGATCGATTTTATCGCCTGCCATGATGCAACCGGCTTGGGCGCCTTTTTCTCGCAAGATACGTGTCAGCTTGCGGGTGTCGATGTCGGCGATGGCGACGATTTTGCCGCGTTGCAGGAAGCTCTCCAGCGATTCGCTAGCGCGCCAGCTGGAATGCAGTAACGGCAGGTCGCGAATGATCAGGCCGGCAGCGTAAATCGCGCTCGACTCCATGTCTTCCGGATTGGCGCCGGTGTTGCCGATATGCGGATAGGTCAGCGTCACGATCTGGCGTGAATAGGAGGGATCGGTGAGAACCTCCTGATAGCCGGTCATGGCGGTGTTGAACACCACCTCACCAGTTGTATTGCCCTTGGCGCCAATCGACCGGCCGTGAAAAACCGTGCCGTCCTCAAGCGCAAGAACCGCAGATGCAGAGCTCATTCAGTGCAGCCCCTTTTGGAAAGCTTCAAGAAACGGGTTTGTGAGCCCAAACCCCAGAGGCGACACGTGCAGGCATACGAAAATCGAGGTTGGTAAATACCGACCCCGTTTCGAAAAAATCACCCGCGTGCTAAGCGATGCAGTCTACGCGAGCGAGTCAGCCGGGTCTATCGGAAAACTTGTCGCCGATGTGTTGACAAGTCGCCGCGTGCCACTGCGTGCCATCAGGGCCGACACATAGGTCTGTCCCTACAACCCCAATACATCCTGCATGGAATACAGGCCCGGCATGCGGCCCTGCACCCAGCGCGCCGCATGCAACGCCCCAGAAGCAAATGCCATTCGATCATCTGCGCGATGCGTCAGCTCGATTCGTTCACCTGGCCCGGCAAACGTCAGCGTGTGATCACCTACGATATCGCCGGCCCGCAGCACTGAAAAACCGATCTTGCCGCGCTCGCGCACTCCCCCATTCTCAGACGAGACTCCATGGCGTGCATACACGGCGGCCGTCTGCAACGTAGTGTCACGACCCTTGGCCACCGCTTCGCCGATGCTCAATGCCGTACCCGACGGCGCATCTTTCTTATTGCGATGATGCGCCTCGAAAATTTCTGCATCGTAGTCGGCGTTCAGCACTTCAGCAGCCAGTTCAGCCAGCTTGAACAACAAGTTCACACCCAAACTGAAGTTGGAGGCCATCACGATGGGAATCTGCTTGGCCGCTGCGTCGATGGCCACCATCTGCTCGGCGTGGTGCCCCGTGGTGCCCAACACCAGCGGACACTTCGCCGCCGCACACGCCTCTACAATGGCGGGCGTGCCTTGCGGCAAGGCAAACGCAATCGCCGCCAGTGCACCGCGAATGGCAACGCTTGGATCGGCGGTAATCATGATTCCCGCCGCCGACGGACCAACTAGCGAACCGGCATCTTGATTCACCCAGCGACTATCGGGCGAATCCAGCGCACCGCTAAGCTGTAGATCGCTGGAACTTTCAATACCGGTGAGCAGGGTACGCCCCATGCGGCCACTGACACCGAGCAAGGCGATGGGCGTTGTTGATTGAGTCATGTTGAAACCTTCGTAGGTCAGGCTCTAGCCTGACAACCAGTTTAAGTCAGGCTAAAGCCTCACCCACAGGGAGGTGGGAAATGCCGGAAACGCAGGAGCAGTTTCCGGTAGACCTACACCGCAGGCAATCAATAGTTTTTATTTACTGAAAAACTCTTTCACGCCATCCAGCCACGATGTTTCACGCGGACTGTGCGT
>JANMSB010000090.1:0-3517 GCA_031388915.1 Pseudomonadota bacterium
CTTAATTACACAACCGTCAGATGCATAAAGCCGGTAGCGAAGCGGCCGCTTTCCGGCACGTAGCACAGCAGACGTTGACCTTTTTGCAAGCGTCCGGAACGTAGCAATTCGTCGATGATGATGTACATGGACGCCGAACCGGTATTGCCCTTGTACGACAGATTGGTGAACCAGCGATCCTGCGGCACATCCACACCGGCGTTTTTCATGTGCGCATATACCTTATCGCGGAAGAACTTCGACGAGTAATGCGGCAGGAACCAATCGATTTTATCGGCGTGCAGTTCGTGCTTTTTAAGCAAGGTTTCTAACGGTTTTTGCACGGTGTAGTACATCACGTATTCATTCAGCAACTTCACATCCTGACGCACCGCCATGATGGTGTGGCGTTCGCGTTCGGCCGGCGTGAAACGCGCCCAACCGGTTGCCTTGCCCTGCGGGTCTTTCACGGCGCCGGCATACATGCAGGTTTCCATGGCGCCGGCATAAGAGAACATGTCGATCCAATCGATACGTAAATTCAAGCGCCCTTCGCGCGGCTTGGGTTGCAGCAGCAACGCGCCGGCGCCATCGGACAACATCCAACGCAGGAAGTCGCGATCAAAAGCCAGTTCGGGACGCAACTCCAAATCGTTCGTTGCCGATTCCACCTGCAAGTTGCGCACACTCATCATGGCCGACGACAGCTCCGAACCCGTGGCAATGGCATTGCGGCACTGCCCCGAAGCCACCGCCATGTACGCGTACTTCATCGAGGCCATGCCACTCAAACACACGCCGGTGGTGGCCACAGCTTCCAATGGCGGCAGGCCCAATTCGCCATGCACCATGGAGGCATGACTGGGCATCAATTGATCGGCGATGGAAGTGCCGCAGGACAACACTTCCAATTGATTCAGATCAAAGCCGTCACTACCCAACACTCGCACCGCTTCGGCCGTTAATCCCGCGTTGCTGTGCGTGGGCTGCAAGGTGACCGGATCAATGCCGTAGTGACGAGTTTGAATGCCATTGCTGCGCAATACAGTAGGCCGCGCACGCGAGGGCTTGTCGCCCAATTGTCCGAGAATGCGCTCCATCTGGTCGTTGGTAACGGGCGCATTGGGCAGGAAAGAAGCTGTACCCGTGATGTAAACCGATCCACTCATGCTTTAACTACTCAACTCGACTATGTGTGCTCAATTCAAGGAGCCATTCGTTGGCGTACGCCGGCAGCATACAGAGGCCCCCGATCATTCCCCAGAGGGCGCCGCAAAATACCCGCGTTGCGCAGCGATCCGCTTGCGGGTCAACGGCGACAGCAGAGTCTTCAAGACAAACACCACCGGCACCACCGTCAGCAGCATCGCTACCAAGAAGACGACGTACAACGCCAGCACCAAACGCCGCAACAGCGCTTCCGGCTTACCGCAGGCGCGCAGTAATTTGCCCCACAGACGAAAACTACGCTGCACGATTTGCTCCGAGCTGATCAGGCCGGGATGCACAATCACCGCACCCATGCCCCACAACATGGGCCGAGTATCGCCGGGCTCGCGTTTGGGAAATTCGTCGGCAATGGTTTTGCCGAACCGGCCCGCATCATCAATGTCGCGTTGCCAGACACCCGCACGTGGCAGCAGCCCGCCAAGATACGGGCCTTTGTTGCCGCTCAACAACCACCACGGCGTGGTGATCACGGTTTTGGCGCCATGGGTGCGATCCGTCAGGGCAACGTTGTCAAGCAAGTGCGCGCCGAGCTTTTGCAACTGCGTCTTGACGCGCTCTTGCGCCATCAACCACATATTGCGACAACCAATTACGGTGATGACCGGCTTGCCGCGCAACAACCGTTGGGCTTGCGCGCTTTGCAGGAACGCCGTGGTGGGCAGCGATGGCGAGATAAACCACACTTGGTAGCCCAGGATGATCAAATCAAACTCGGCATCGTCGGCCAGCGGCAAGGGTTCGATGGGATCGGGATCGTCGTACACACATTCCGGGAAGGCATTGAAAAACCCCCAGAACGACCACGGGTAGGCATACGGTCGTTGGGACTTGAGCCGCGCCACCGTCACAACGCATTCCGCCGAGGCGCGCAGCGGCGCAACAATGGCGTCGACAATTTCACCGAGTTGCCCGGTTTGCGAGTAGTACACCACCAGAATGCGTTTCATAGCGAGCGCTCGGCTTGCACGGCCCCGGTCTGGATAGACAAGTTACCCTCCGCCAGCACGGCGCCGTCCTGCCAACACTTAAAACGCAAATTACCGACGCCGTTATCGACCCGGCTATCAACCGCGTTATTGATATGCGGCGCGCCGAACTCAACAGTAAACGACTGCCCGGGGAACAGTATTTTCAGGAACTTGAGCTTCTTGATACCGGTGACCACCAGTTGCGGCTGCTGACGACGCAGCTCCTCCAGTACGCTACTGAGTAACACCACACCCGGCACCACCGGCGTACCGGGAAAATGACCGGGCAGCGCAGGATGGTCGTGATCGACTTGTAGAGCGGGATTAGCGGCGGCAAGCATTAGGGCCTGTAGGTAGTTGAAGTCCGTAAAACAAGGCCGGCAGTATAAGAGCCGCCACGGGTACAATCCACGTTTACCCCTAACTCGACGGGCAAGTCTTCGCGCCATTGAGCCGTCGCGGCGTAAGGCAGAAGCCAATCACGCCCCAACCGCAAAGATGACGCTTACATGCGCAATTCATGCTAGAAAAATCCCAGATTGAAGCCCTATTGCCGCATGACGGCGCCATGTTTCTGCTGGACCGCGTCTGCCGCTTCGACCGCAACGAAATCGAATGCAGCGCCGCCAGTCATCGCGACCCGCTGAATCCGTTGCGTCAGGGGAATTGCCTGCCGGTGCATGTAGCCATTGAATATGCCGCACAGGCGGCCGGCGTCCACGGCGGGCTGCTCAATCGGGAGCTATACCCTGGTGCGCCGGCGCAAATGGGCTACTTGGCAGTGATCAGCCAACTGCAATGGCATGTCGCACGCCTGGACGATTTGCCTGATGCGTTGAACATTCATGCGCGCCGCACCGCCGTCACGCCCGGGGGCCGCGCTTATCGGGTGGCCATCCATCACCGACAGCAACTCATCATGACCGGCGACTTGATTATTGCGCTGGCCATCGATGGTAAGGATGTGGTGTAAACGTAGGGGCGGGTTTAGCGGTCCTCCGCGTTTACCCGCCTTCCGGCGATGATCCGGCGGTTCTTTCATTAACCAAGACACGGGCGGCTCTGAGACCCGCCCCTACGATGATCGGTGCACTCAATTCAACTCCTTCAGCAAGGAAGGGTTGGCGCGCAATTTTCTCGGCTACAATGCCGGCCGCATTGCAGCACCGGCCAGCCGAACAATCGCCGTGTTGCACATAATTCCGAGGTAGGCGCGTGAAAATCATCATTCTGGGAGCCGGGCAGGTAGGGCGTACCGCGGCTTATCACTTGGCTCGCGAACCGGCCAATGAAGTTACCGTGGTCGATCGCGACGAAAACCTGTTGCGCGACCTACAGGA
>JANMSB010000101.1:0-2294 GCA_031388915.1 Pseudomonadota bacterium
TTTGCAGAAATCCATTCCGGTGATGATCGTATACGGCACCGCCATGCCGTTGGAGTCAGGGGCGGTGCAGTTCTTTGAGGATATTTATGGGTACGACGCCAAGCTGGCGAAGTTGTTGCGATGATGTGTAAGAGCAGCCCGCGGCTGTGCTCATCTATTCGCGGTCAGGGTTCGCACCCCACGTGGGCCGCTCCTACCCCGCCCAAGCCCTGACTCTTCCCGTATCCAGATGCACAAAGTCGGACTTGGCATAAAAACCCACGCCGCCGTGCTGATTGGATAAAGCGAGTTGTTGCAGCTTCTTGGTGGAGAAACCAGTCAATCGCACATCAATTGCCTTGCCTTCCATGTGCAGGCTCCGCTTGGCTACGCCGGACGAATTACTGCTGAGATTGGCGTTGGTTTGTGGTGAGCGATAGGCAGAAATCACTTCAAAGGTGCTGTCGCGGTCGGCCAGAACTTGTAGCTGGTGGAGGATATCGAGCAGCCCTGCATCCATGGTGGCCACCTCACCGGTACGAAAGTCGCGCAAGAAATGATTAAGTGGTTGCAGGCATTGGGCCTGAAATTGGCCATCGCACCAATAGTTCACCGCCAGCTTTTCGCCGGTATGGGTGTGCAGAAATGACACGCTGCGCGTGGTGATGGATTGCGCGCGCGGAACCAACGGTGCGAGCAGTAACGCCGAACCCGCCACCATGCCCAACACTTCGCGCCGCGAAATGGATCGGCAACCGAGGAATTCAGCGGGCTGGCGGGCTCGGATCATGGGGTACCGGGAAACGGGGGTGGGAGCAGCTAACCCTATTTAGCCCGGAGTTGGCAAGTGTGGAGATCCTGACACAGTGAATGGTTCCCATCGGGAAGACCAATCCTGCCGTAGGGGCAGACCTGTGTGTCTGCCCATCTGCAACGGTGTCCCGGAACGGGCAGACACATAGGTCTGCCCCTACGGAACAAAAGGCCTTACCGCCTGCGCTGCAACTTCACTACCCGGCCTTCGGCGGCCGGACGCTCATTCACCACCACGACTTTGGCGCGGCGGAAGAAGTTGAAGTCGGTGGCGCTGGCCCAGGTATAGGCGCCCATCATGCGACCAACGACCAAGTCACCAATGTCCAGCTCCGGCAATTCGATGTTGTCGTCGATCACGTCAATGGAATCGCAGGTGGGGCCGGACAACACGCTGGGGAAAGTCACTGCACCTTCCTTAAGCGCGCTGACCGGATATTTGGCGTGATCAAACATTTGGCCGCTGTACGAGCCGTACACACCGTCGTCCAGGTAGTACCACCAGCGGCCGTCGCGCTTGGCCTTGCCCATCACGGTGGACACGGCAATGCCGGCAGGCGCCGACAGGAAGCGGCCTGGCTCAGCAATCATGCGCACATGATTCGGCAGCTTCGCCAGCGCCTCACGAATCGGCGCGCAGAAATCTTCGATGGCCGGCACTTCGGCGTTGTACGCCACCGGGAAGCCACCACCGATGTCCAGTATTTCCAGCGCAGGCAGACCCGCCAGCAGCGCTTCGGCAATTAAGTTGTTGCAGGCATTGATGGCCTCAACGTACTTGGTCGGCTCCGTGGCCTGCGAACCGACATGGAAGCTCAGACCCTTGACGCGCACGCCCAGCGAACGCGCCAGCTCCAGCAAGCCAAGTACGGCGCCGGCTTCGCAACCAAACTTCTTGGACAGGTCCACCACCGCATTCGGGCTGCGGAACGACACGCGAATCAGCAGCTCACAACGCTTGCGATAGCGGGCGAACTTGCGCACTTCGTCGGGATTATCGGCCACAAAGGTGGTCACACCGAAGCGCAGCGCATCGCGGATATCGCTGTCGCGCTTGATTGGATGAGTGTGGATACAGCGCTCGGGCGCAATGCCAGCGGTCTTTACCAATTCGATCTCGCCGGTGGTGGCGAGGTCAAAGAACGCGCCTTCGTCGCGCAAGCAGGCGACTACTGCCGCATGCGGCAGTGGCTTAAGGGCGTAATGCAGATCCACACCGGGCAACGCAGCGCGCAACGCGCGGTATTGACGGCGCACTTGTTCGCAATCGATGACCAGCAACGGCGAACCGAAACGCGCGGCTAACGAGCGGATGGCCGCTTCGTTCAGCGTGGTCGCGTCCTGATCGGTGGCGGAAGAATAGTGAGACAGGGCCTGCACGGCCGCACGGGGTAACACCTATGTATACCTCTAATTAATTGCTGCAAAACACACTTAACCAACCCACTCAAAGGTCTGGTCGAGCGACACCTGCAGCTTAATTAGGCATCCTGGTCTTCAGA
>JANMSB010000108.1:0-2986 GCA_031388915.1 Pseudomonadota bacterium
TGGCAGCGACTGTAGATCAATATCGTCAGTGTCTAGTGCAACGCGCATCCAGTCCAAGTGTGCTTATGATTTTACGGGTTCGGCCAACAGCGGCTCGGGGTGATCCGCAGCTTTGGTCTTGCGCTTACCGAGCAACACATACATCGCCGGGATCACGAACAGCGTAAATGCACCACCGCACATCAAGCCGCCGATGACCGCAATGCCCATCGACACGCGGCTTTCCGAGCCCGCACCCAGAGCGAGAGCAATTGGCAGGATGCCGAGGATGGTTGCCAAGGTCGTCATCAAGATCGGCCGCAAGCGCGCCACTGCCGCTTCGTACACTGCGTCCAAACGCGACTTGGCGCCTGCTTCAAGGCGCTGATTGGCAAACTCGACAATCAAGATGCCGTTCTTAGTAACCAAACCAATCAGCATGATCAACCCGATCTGCGAAAAGATGTTCAACGTCTGATCGAAGTACCACAGCGCCGTCAGCGCGCCCGCCAGCGCCAGTGGCACGGTAAGCAAAATCACGAACGGGTCGATGAAGCTTTCGAATTGAGCGGCCAGCACCAAGTAGATCAATACCAAGGCCAGCACGAATACAGCACCGAGCGACGAGCCGCTTTCGATGAAGTCGCGCGCCGAGCCGGTCAACGTGGTGGTGAAGCGCTCGTCCAAGGTCTTGTCCGCCACTTCTTGCATGGCCTTGATGCCATCCTGCACGGTGTAGTCCTGTGCCAGGGTGCCGGACACGGTGGCAGCGTTGTAGCGGTTGTAGCGATACAGTTCCGGTGGCGAGCTGCTCTCTGCCAGGGTCACCAGGTTATCGAGCCGCACTTGTTCACCGCTGGCGGTGCGCACCGACATGTTTTCGAGATCGGTGGGACGCGAACGGAAATCGCGCGTCAACTGGCCGATGACTTCGTATTGCTTGCCGTCCAAGATAAAGTAGCCGACACGTTGACCGCTCAACGCTGATTGCAGCGTTTGCGCGATAGCTTGTGCGCTCACACCCAGACTCTGCGCCTTGTCGCGATTGATACTGACGCGCAATTCGGGTTTGCTGAACTTGAAGTCGCTATCCACGAAGGTAAACACCGGACTCTTGCGGGCTTCTTCAAGGAATGCCGGCAAGGCTTCGCGCAATGCCTCCACATCCGGTCCCTGCACCACGTACTGTACGCCGCTGGAAGTGGAACGTTTCTCGCCGATGCTGGCCTCTTGTGTGATGTTGACGCGCGCACCGGTGAACTGCCGCTGCAACACGCGCAGATCTTCGGCAATCTCTTGTTGGGAACGTGCGCGTTCACTCTTGTCCTTCAAGAACACACGCACAAAGCCACTATTGACCGCGCCCTGCGCACCCGGTACGCCGCCCGACGGCACCTGTGTCATGGTGACACCGGCTTCGGGAATGCGTTCGATCGTCGCGCGCGCTAGATCGTCCATGAAATTCTGCATGTAGTCGTAGCTCACCCCTTCGGCAGCGCTGGCGCGCACCCAGATGCGGCCGCGATCTTCCATCGGCGCCAGTTCGCGCGGCAGGATACTCATCAGTAGGTAAATCACGCCGCTGGCCACCGCCAACACCAGCACTGCCAGCCAGCGCCGTTTGAGAAAGCCGCCCAACTTGCGCTCATAGCCCTGCTCAAACGCTGAAAAAAATGGTTCGGTCTTGCGGAACAGCCAGCCGTGTTCTTGGTGGGGCTTGAGTAATTTCGAGCACAGCATGGGCGTCAGCGTCAGCGCCACCAGCGCGGAAATCACCACCGCCCCAGCGATGGTCATGCCGAACTCGCGAAACAACAGACCGGACTGACCACCCATGAATAGGAGCGGCAGAAACACCACGACCAAGGTGATCGTGGTAGCGATGACCGCCACGAAAATTTCTTTGGTGCCGGCGATGCCCGCCTCTACCGGATTCATGCCCATCTCGATCTTGGAGTAAATATTCTCCAACACCACGATGGCATCGTCGACCACGATGCCGATGGCCAGCACCAGCCCCAGCAGCGTTAGCGTGTTGATAGAAAATCCGGCCATGGACATCACCCAGAACGCACCGATGATGGATACGGGAATTGCCAGCACCGGAATCAGCGTGGTGCGCCATTCGCGCAGGAAGGCATACACCACCAACACTACCAGCACAAACGCGATCAAGATGGTTTCGCTTACCTCCAACAACGAGCGGCGCACATAGGTAGTGTTGTCGTACGCTACATCGACCTTCACATCCGCTGGAATTTCTTTCTTAATTTGTTCGAGTCGCTTCAGCAATTCATCGACGATTTCTATTTGATTGGCGCCCGGCTGCTGCTTGAAGTACAGGCCGGCGATGGGCACGTCACCCATCTTCAGCGAGCCGCGTTCGTTTTGTACGCCCAACTGCGCGAAGCCGATGTCGCTGAAGCGTACGATGCGATCTTCGGTTTGGCGAATAATGAGTCGATTGAACTCCTCGGCGGTGTTCAATCTGGACATGGTTTTCACCGGTAATTCCACCGTTGAACCTTCAATGCGTCCGGACGGCAGCTCGACGTTCTCGCGGGTGAGCGCGGCACGCACATCCAGCGGCGACACGTTGTAAGCCGCGAGTTTCTCTGGGTCCATCCACAGGCGCATGGCGTATTTCTTTTCCGCAGGCTGATCCACCCCGGCAATGCCGGGCACGGTTTGCAGACGTTCGCGCAACGACGTGGCTATCGCACCCAGCTCCAATTGCGAGCGGCGTTCGCTGCTCAATGACAGGCCGAATATAGGGGCAGAATCGGCATTGGCCTTGTTAAGAATGGGCGGGTTAACGTCGGCAGGCAGGCCACGCACCGCACGCGCCAATTGATCGCGCACATCACTGGCGGCGGTATCGAGGTCCGTACCCAGTTTGAATTCCGCCGAGATCTGACTTGATCCCTCGCGGCTGGTCGAGGTGAGCGTATCGATGCCCGCCACCGTATTGACCGCTTCTTCAATCGGCTCGGTGATTTGCGCCTGT
>JANMSB010000110.1:0-2770 GCA_031388915.1 Pseudomonadota bacterium
CGAGGGTGAAGAATCGTCCAAGAATGTGTTCTACACCGGCGCAGCGCCTAACCAGCAAGCCATTCCGGCGGTTGATTACCTGATGAACGATCTGAAGGTAAAGCGTTGGGTGCTGGCCGGCACCGACTATGTGTATCCGCGCACCACCAACAAAATTCTCGAAGCCTACTTGAAGAGCAAGGGCGTCGCTGCTGCCGACATCATGATCAACTACACGCCGTTCGGCCATTCCGATTGGCAGAGCATTGTGTCGGATATCAAGAAGTTCGGCTCGGCCGGCAAGAAGACCGCGGTAGTGTCGACCATCAATGGCGATGCCAACGTGCCGTTCTACAAGGAACTCGGCAACCAGAAGATCTCGGCGGAAGACATTCCGGTGGTGGCGTTCTCGGTGGGTGAAGAAGAACTCGCCGGTATCGACACCAAGCCATTGGTTGGTCACTTGGCGGCCTGGAATTACTTCCAGAGCGCCACTGCGCCGATCAACAAGGAATGGATCAAGAAGTGGCAGACCTTTACCAAGAACCCCAAGCGCACCTTCAACGACCCGATGGAAGCGACGGTGATTGGTTTCCAGATGTGGGTGAAGGCCGTTGAAAAAGCCAAGACGATCGATGTGAACAAGGTCAGCGATGCGATCATCGGCATTGAAACCCCGAACCTCACCGGCGGCATCGCCAAGATGTTGCCTAACCATCACCTCACCAAGCCAGTATTGATTGGCGAAGTGCGTGCCGATGGCCAGTTCGACACGGTATGGCAAACCAAGGGTCTGGTGCCCGGCGATGCCTGGACCGACTTCCTGCCGGCCAGCAAGGACGTCGAAGCCGATTGGGTGACGCTGAAGTGCGGTAACTACAACACCAAGACCAAGGTCTGTTCGGGTCAGAATTACAAGTAAGCCTCCCTCCTGAGTAAGCTTGTAGCTTGTTGTAGTTCGTATTTGAGAGACAACGCGATGTTCCTGCCTCAGGATGAGGCGGGCAACATGTAGGGGCGGCTCGTGAGCCGCCCATTTTTGCGAGACATGTGTACGGAAGGGCGGTTCTCAAACCGCCCCTACGGTTTTCCCGCAAGTTTTCTGTGGTTCATTAAGGGACGACTTGGTGAATGTAAATTTCGGTAATCTGCTTAAGCGCATCGCTACCTTGTTCTGTCTATTGCTGACAGTTGCTGCGGCACGAGCGGATGTGAAGGACGACTACGCCGCTGCCCTAGCAAAACTGCCCACTGCCAGCTATGCCGACAAGAATGACATTATTCGTGAACTATTGACGCTGCGCGCGCCGGGCACCAAGGAAGTGCTCAACGCCTTCCTGGAAGGCAACCTGCATGTGCGCAGCAGCGACAGCAAGATTTTTATTACCACTGAAGTGGCCCAGGAGACGGGCAATAGTTTACAGCTTATCGATGCGACGACGTTGCAGGCCTCGGGCATCGAGTCCGCCGACGGTTTTGAGAAAGTCGGCGCCAACAATCAATTACGCAAGGCCCTACGTGCCGCAGTGGCGCAATTCGATCTGAGCAGTGATGACGTCGATACGCGCCTGAGCGCCGTTAACGAGATGCTGCGTTCGCTGGACGACGAATCGGTGGCGGTGCTACGCACCCAATTGGAGAAAGAAAAAAATGCCAAGGTGCAGGAAGCCATTCGCATCGGTCTGGCATTGGTGGATTTGGACAATAGCGACGTCTCACGGCGCTTGGCGGGTATTGAGACCTTGCAAGGCAGTTTGAATCCCGACGTATTCAATCGGCTCACACAGTTAGTGACCGCCAACGAAGATGGTAGCTACAGCGAGACTGACGAACGGGTGCGCATGGCGGCGCGCGAACTGCTCGACAGCATGGAATCGAAGCGCAGCCTGTACGCCGTGCTTGAGACCACGTTCTTCGGCTTGAGTTTGGGTTCGGTGCTGGTGTTGTCAGCCATTGGCTTGGCCATCACCTTCGGCGTGATGGGTGTCATCAACATGGCGCACGGCGAGTTGATGATGCTCGGCGCTTACACTACCTATGTGGTGCAGTTGCTCATGCCCAATCACATCGGCGCCTCGGTGCTGGTGGCGATTCCAGCCGCATTTATCGTGTCCGGCTTGGTGGGTGTGTTGATCGAACGCGGCTTGGTGCGATTCCTGTATGGCCGGCCGCTGGAAACTTTGCTGGCCACTTTCGGCGTGAGCCTGATCCTGCAACAAATCGTGCGCGATGTGTTCACCGCCAATAATCGCCCGGTGGAAACACCGCAATGGATGTCCGGCTCGTTACAAATCAACGAAGCGTTTTCGCTGACTTACAACCGCCTGTACGTGGTGTTGTTTACCGCTTTGGTGTTTGCCGCGTTGCTCATGATTTTGAAACGCACCACGCTGGGCTTGAACGTACGTGCGGTGGCGCAGAACCGCGCCATGGCCAAGTCCATGGGCATCCGCACCGATTGGGTGGATGCGGCGACGTTTGGTTTGGGCTCTGGCATTGCCGGCGTTGCGGGCGTGGCGCTCAGTCAGCTCACCAATGTCGGTCCCAACCTGGGTCAGCAATACATCGTCGATTCCTTCATGGTGGTGGTGTTTGGCGGCGTGGGTAATTTGTGGGGCACGTTGATTAGCGGCATGTCGTTGGGTGTGATCAACAAATTATTGGAACCCTATGCGGGTGCGGTGCTGGCCAAGATTTTCGTGCTGATCTTCCTGATCTTGTTTATTCAGCGTAAGCCGCGCGGATTGTTTCCGCAGAAAGGCCGGGCGGCGGAGGGTTGAATATGAGTACG
>JANMSB010000114.1:0-10845 GCA_031388915.1 Pseudomonadota bacterium
CCTGCCGCGTCATAAGTTGCGAGTTCAAGGCGTATCGCGCCATGGTCATGCCGGCAAATTTCAAACCTTGCCGGCTGCCACCGACGTCAGTTAACGGCTTCAAGGCCTTCGATCGTAGTGCGATGCATGGTTCTGCCCGACTGCGCGTCATATGGAATGACCCGGTGCAATGTGCCGCAATTATCCCAGACTACGAAATCGCCCTCTTGCCACTCATGGCTGTAGGTGAAACTGGGCTGTGCCGTCCACTCCAGCAGACGCGCAAGCAGGGCGCGGCCATGCGCCAACGGCATGCCCACCACGCGGTCGGCATGGCTTCCGATCAACAACGACTTGCGTCCCGAACGATGGGTCCAGACCAGCGGGCGTTCCTTTTCGAAAGCGCGGGCGTGACGCACGAATTCCTCGTTTTCGTTTTCCATGATCAGCCGCATGCTGGCGTAAGCATTGTGGGTCACGCGTACGGCAGCGTATTCGTGCTTCTCGGCAGTCGATAACCCGTCATAGGCGGCATAGGTGTTGGCAAACTGGGTTTGCCCGCCCTTGGGAGCAACGCTGCGTGCAGTTAGCAAGGTAGCCCTGGGTGGCGGAATGTCCGAAGTGATGCCATCCATGTGCCAGAAAAAGGTTCCGAGGACATATTCCGGTTGCTTGTTGATCTTAGGATCGAGCGTGATCGTGTAGACATCTGCTTCGTCTGCATCGGTGCCGGGCGCCTTGTCGGTATAGCTAACACGCTTACCCAGCCGGTCGGTGAAAGCAAGTTGTTCAGCGTCGGTCAGATGCATGCGCGGGAAGACCAACACGCCGCGTTCCTCGAGCACTTCAAGGCATCGCTGTGCGACGGTGTCGTCTTCGCACAGCGCCTTGCGTGCTACCCGGATCACCGAACCGATATGTGGCTTGATTGCTTCTACTTCCATATTCATGGCAGCCCCCTCAGTCTTACAAAGTTTAAGTATTCCTGACGTGTCCTGCAGCCGGCGCACTGTTCACTCTATGAGAAGTATGCGTTCATTGATCCCTTTTTGACGACAGGGCCCAGTTCCTCATAGCCGGCAATGTAAGCCTGCTGTAAATCGAGCGCTTCCGAGATGATCAGGCTGTCGCAGCCAACGTGAAGAATTGCGCGGAAACAAAGCCGGGGACGTCAACAACCTGGCGGAGGTGAGTGGTGTGATACCAGTCCAAATATTCGTTCTCACGCCCTGCTACCGGCCTTGATAAAACGATCAAACTAAATTTTAGACACTGCTCACCTATCATCGTTGCGCTCACACGTTGGACTGCACGGAAATTTCTCGCGCATCAACATGGCAATCGCGCCACTCCGACCGGAGGATAAACGTCCTTTGCTCCCCAAGCGAGCACATCCAGTCGCCCGTTATCTGCCTCCAGGCCAACTGTCTACGCTGTAACTAACGAACCTCACAATCGTTTACTGGCGATTTTTGTAGTTCAATTGCCGGGTGAACATCTGCCAGTTTTGCGCACATCGCTGTGCAGCATTTTGGCGGCGCCTTGCTGAAGTTGACACCGCCCCGTATTGCTGACGTAGTCGACGTCGAAGCCCGCGCGATGAATGATTGCCGAAGCATCGGCAGGCGCGGGCATCCGGAAATAAAAAAGCCGTCGACCCAACTGGAGTCGACGGCTTGAAGTATCGAATGTAATTGGTCTAAACGGCCAAATTTTTGCGCTGACGGAATCTCCCAGCGGTCACCAGACCGAACATGCCTGACATGAACAGCATGGCAGCGCCCGGCAGAGGTACTGCGGTAACCGCAAAATCAAACCCGTAAGTGGCGGGACCACCCGTTTCCTGCACCCATACGGAGTAGGTGCCGCTCTGCAGCGGTCCAAGATAACCACCAAGGGGTGCAGACAATATATTTGTGCCGATATCGCTGTTAGCGTAGAGCCGATATCCCATCAAATTCTCTTGGCCTACAAATGTCACGGGATTGACTGAGATCTGCGGGCCGACCTGAAAGCCGATAAACGAACTGTTACCGGCCACCACGGTGTTGCCCAATAGCGTGATCGAAGTCAATTGCGTTCCAGTCGGCACGGTGAAACTGAAGTAATCGCGATCAACGCCCTGACCAGCATTGCCGATGCTGCCCTGGATGACGTTGCTGCCTTCATTCACTACCAGCGCGGTCGGCGCCAGCCAGTTGCTGGACAAGTCACCGCTAATCGCTTCGTCCCATACCGTGCCTGCCTGCGCCGACGTTGCTATACCGCAAACGATGATTGCGGTTAAATTTAAAAAGAACCTGGGTTTCATAGCAAATCCTTACTGAATTAATATTATTGGTTGTGTGGAAAAACGGCGTCGCATGAACATCACGCGATGTCGTTGTGAATTGTACTAAGTACGACGAACAAACGGCGAAGTGCGCCTCACCGCAACGGATATACACTCTATTTTATGCGTTGATAAAGGTCGCGCTGATTGCCGCACAGGGTCACATGACATACGGATGTATTTATATTTCGTTACTGCGGACGCTGACTGTAATCTAGGCGTGTCTGGGATGTGCATTGAGCCCGTGTGAAGATTTGTGTGAGTGCCTGCACGCCTGCGTCAGACGACGGTGAACCAATGACGATTAACACGCTGATTCTGCAATCGGTCGAATCGAAGCAGTGTTGGATGAGCACGAAACAATGCGATATGCGTTCTGGATTTTTGCGCTAATAACCGCGTTTGCGCTTCAGCATCGCGTCGAGATTCAGCACTGGCTGAACCCGCCGCCACCCATCGTAGTGCCGACAGGTTTTCAAGCCGTTCTATACGCCACCGCATGGTGCGGCTATTGCGCACGCACTCGCAAGTTCTTCAACGAACACAGCATTTCTTTTCGCGAATACGACATTGAAAAATCAACCGAAGCTCGCACTCAATACGAGCAGCTTGGCGGTCATGGCGTCCCCGTTGTGTTAATCAACGACCAAGTCATTCACGGTTACCACGAAGCAACCTTACGCGAGGCGCTCGAAACACTGGCACCTCGTAGCAAACCTCCCTTTTCCCACTGATACCAGAAGTGGCGATTAAGCAGCCATCGTCAACTTCCCCATGAGCGCCATGCTGCTGATAACCCTATCCGGGCGTTCATGGCTGTCAGACCCGAGCGCGTATGTCGTCGAGACTTGAGCTTCGCTGATTGCCAAGCCCGGAACCGGGCTTCCATATTTCGGGTATTGGGCATCAGGATCGAAGTGGTTGGCGAACAGCGCCGGTTGCTACCAGGGAAACCCGACGCCCGTTCGCTTTTCTAGAATATCCCAGAGTCGTTTTGCGTTCGCGAGATCGAGTGCGAACCGGTGGGGTTTAACCACCTGCGCCGCGCCGCGCATCTGGCGGAATCCGCCCGGACCATAAAACATTCCGGACTGCGCCTCGGGTGAAGAGGCGGCGAGCACAAAGGGGGTAGCGCCCTGGTCGGCATCCTGTCCGAGCCACCGCATGAGCGCCTTCATCGCCAAATTCTGGGCCCGGTCGCGTAGGCTGCGTGGCCCACCGACATCCCAGCTTTTTGCGATCGGCGTTCGAGAAATACCTGGATGTGCCGCGACGCTGATCAGCGAGGGCGCGGCCGATTTGGCACGACGGCCCAACTCGAAGGCGAACAACAGCGCGCTGAGTTTGGCGCTGCCGTAGGCGTAGCTCGCTTCGTAGTAGTTCGCCAGACTAAGATCATCGAAGGGGATCTTGGCGCCCGCATGCGCAATGCTGGAGATGGTGACCACTCGCGGCGCCGACGCTCGCAGCAGCGACGGCAGCAACAGGCCAGTGAGCGCGTAGTGACCGACCACGCTGACGCCGAACCCCAGCTCGAAACCATCGACTGTCGTCACGCGTTTAAGCGGAGGCAGCAGCCCCGCATTGTTGACCAAGATATCGAGGGTGCGAACTTCCTGGTGGTAGAGCTGGGCAAACTCGCGGATCGCAGCGAGATTGGCCAGATCGATGTGCCGGAATTCGGTTCGCACCGCAGGCTGAGTCTCTTGAATCTTACGCACTGTGGATTCGCCACCGGCTTGATCGCGGTCTACCACGATGATGTCGGCACCGAGCCGCGCCAGCCCGAGCGCTGTCTCCAGACCGAGGCCCGACGCGGCGCCAGTGATCAATGCGGTCTTGCCGGCCAGGGGAAGTGTTGTCATAGCGGGTGTGCTTATTTTCATTATGGGAGTTTAGCAAACAGCGGATCGCACCAACCAGCAGCGCGACCAACGCCGTGATCAGCCTGCCTGCCGCCGATAGGCAAGCGCATAGCTGACAGGTGTCGGGAGCGCTGTGCTTAACAGCCTGACGCTGAGCTTGAGTGCCTTGCCGTTCGGCTCGAACACGAAGGTGTTTACGCGTTCGCCGCCGTCCTTGGATTTGATGCGCATGACCAGCTGTGTCGCGCTCAATTGCGCGCTGACCTCGTAGGTTTTGCCATCATCGCCAACCGAGGGAACGACACGGCCATCGAGCGGCATGTCGATTGGCTTGCTCGCGTCGAACTGCACACTCACGGTGGTTGCATTGGACGAGAGCGTGATGCGCTCGTAGCGCGGGTTGGTTTGGGCGATACGGCTGCGTGCCAACGGACGAATGGCGAAATTCATGTTGGCGGTGTCGCGCTCGATTGCGTCCTTGATGTTATCGCTGGCATCGTTGTCGATGGCGTACACGCCTTGCAAGGCGGCCTGTTCTGAACGCGCCGGAGCTGCCCCCAACACGAGCGCGCAAATACTGAGTAGGAAATAGCGTACTAATTGGCGTGCCATGGTCTCCCCTTGAAGTAGCAATCGATGCGATGTTTTGAAGGCGCACAGCATGTCAGTCCGCACGCCGCTGCACAACACTGTGGTACGCAGCGTAACGGCGCCGTTGCCTTCCGTCTCCATGTGTCCAGCATCGCCTCAGACAAAGACGATAACGCATCGTTATCGGATTGATTCACAACAGCGATCTATCTTTCTCGGTCAACAGACCACACCATAAGCGCGAGAACATTGTTCTCGACAATGAGCAACTGAGCAGGGGAAGACACAGTGACAACTACCACGACAAACATTCACTACAACATTCCCGCACATGTTCCGCCCGAGTTAGTGCATCCGCTCGGCCTGACCTATGGGCCCGACTTCCTAGCGGAGCCACATGCCTTCATGGCCGCGCTGCATGACAAGTACCCCCGCATCTTTTTCAGCCCCAGTCATCGTGTACCCAGTGCGTGGATCATTCCCAAACATGAAGACTGTTTCTTCATCCTGCGCAATCCGGAAATTTTCAACAACGGCAGCGACAAGCCCTTTCCGCGCGATCCCGACAATTATTTCGATTTGATCCCTGCGGAGATCGACCCGCCCCACCATCGCAAGTATCGGGCGATTCTGGATCCGATGTTTTCGCCCAGCGCCATTGCGCGACTCGATACATCGATCCGCAAACTCGCCAATGATTTGATCGATCAATTCATCGCTTTGGGCGAATGCGAATTCACGCGCGACTTTGGCAGGCCGCTACCGGTCTCGGTATTTCTTGGGCTCATGGGACTGCCGCAGGACATGCGCGACACCTTCGTCGGCTGGGCGATAGGTCTGCTGCACGGACATGATCGCGCGACGTCGCAACGTTGCATGAACGAGGCAGTCGCATACCTTCAAGGTGTTATTCGGGAAAAAACCGACCGGCCCGATGACGCTGCCATCAGCACCATTGTCCACGCGCAGCCGGAGGGCACACCGCTGAGCGAGCGCGAGATATTCGGCTTTGTCTTTTTCCTGTTCATCGCCGGATTGGATACGGTGTTTGCGGTGATGAACAACAGCTTTCTGTGGCTGGCGCGCCATCCCGAGCGCCGCCGCGAAATCCTCAACAGGCCGGATGCTTTGAACGCCATCATCGAAGAACTACTCAGATCTTTTGGCGTCACTTTTTCTGGACGCATGCTGACGCGCGACTATGAGATGCAGGGCATCCAGATGAAGCAGGGAGACCGCGTAACGTGCGTGCTCCCCGCTGCTAATTTCGATCCAGACGTCTTTCAGGACCCGCGCTCCATGAATTTTGATCGGCCTAGAAAGCCTATTCTTACTTTCACCGGTGGCCCGCACAGTTGCATGGGCGCTCATCTCGCACGACTGGAAATGAAAGTCGCCGTGAGTGAGTTCCTGCGCCGCATACCGGACTTCCGACTCAAGGAAGGCACCACTATAGAATACTGGCCCGGCGGTGTAGTCGGTCCAAAGATGGTGGAGTTGGTCTGATGAAAAACATCCAATTTGCGTTTTCCAAAGACATTGTCTGCCGAAAGGTTGCAGACTTTGCACCCGCGGGTTTTCTGAAGCTGTTAAGCACAGAAGAAAGTGAAACAGAAGTCAAAACGCACTTCCCCGGCGGCGAAGACCGATTGTTCCTGATGGAGGTTAAGGATGTGCCAAATGCGCAGGCCACGCTTCATGCTCATGAGAAGGATGAGATCTTTTTTATCCTCGAGGGAGAATTGCACTTTGGCAATCGCATCTGTTCGGCCGGCGACTCCGTCAGTATCTTGGCTGGCACGTTTTATACCTTCAGAACGGGCCCTGATGGCTGCCGGTATCTGAAATTCACCGGCGCGGCAGATAACTCATTCATTACTAAAGACCAGTATCAAGCCAACGCTCCAGGCAACAACCGTTAGGCTGCAACACTCAAACAGAATATATAGCGTAGTTCGTTACCGAATCGTGTCGGGGCTGCTTACTAACTTCGTAGACGGTAAAGTCCATTCCTATGTTTTCACACCTCGATCTGGTAGTGCTCCTGGCTGTCGCGGATACCGGCTCCATACGCGGGGCCGCGACCGCGCTGAGACGCACTCAGCCGTCGGTGACCAAAGCCATTCAGAGACTTGAGGACGTGGCCGGTTTTCCGTTACTGGACCGTTCCTCCTATCGCGCGCGATTGACTGAACACGGGGAAACATTCGTGGAACGCGCGCGCATGCTGGTCACACAGGCAAGAAGCCTGCATACGTTTGCGGCGTTGATTTCCAATGGCGCCGAACCTCGCCTCAGAATAGGCGTCGATAGCGCGGTTCCGCAGGACGCATGGGTAGCACTTTTACGTAGAGTGACCGCAACCTCGCCCCACACGGAAATCGAAGTGGAATCCGGCGAAGGCGATGCACTCCTGCCGCGCCTGCTCGATGGCGAACTCGATCTTGCCATCCTATTCCACGTTTCAGTGCAGCGGCACGGGATTGACCTCGAAAGAAAATTGCTTGGCGAAGCCGAGTTCTCCAACGTGGTGCGAACCGACAAGACAGCTAGTCTTAAGGAAGGGATAGCGCTGCTGCCACAGATTCTGGTGGTCGATTTCGCCGATCCTCTCGCAGCGCATGGGATGATCAAGGAGCAACGGTATTGGCGAGTTAATAACTATCAGATGCAGGTCGCCTTG
Organism: Pseudomonadota bacterium; assembly: GCA_031388915.1. GTDB lineage: Bacteria > Pseudomonadota > Gammaproteobacteria > Steroidobacterales > Steroidobacteraceae > CAILZL01. The sequence goes on from JANMSB010000114.1 coordinate 7,451, forward strand.
ATCCTGGAGGGGCTGGGATGGGGTACTGCGCCGAGAGCGCTAATCCAACAGCAACTTAACGACGGCACTGTTTCGGCCTTGGCCTATCGCGGCCTAAGCGAGCGAAGCTCGCACTCGTTTTCGCTGTACCGTCGGCGCGACGTTATCGTCGGTCCGGCAACAACTTCGATCTGGCAATCTGCCGGCGATATCCGGCCCGCTGGAACCGAAGCACCTCGCTGAGTTTTCATTGTCAGATTTGCAAAATTGCAACTCAGACCAATGATTAAACGTCCGCTTCGGATCGGAGGGGTTTTTCGGCGTACGGCCAATAGGACCGCTGTCCTGGTAGGGTCACACCCATCTCGTGCGCATGGTCGTCCTATGCCGCCAATCGCCTTGTTGGGTGCGAGCCTTCTCACCCAGCGATGGATGAGAACACGTCAAAGTATTGCGGAAAGGTTTTTGCAACGCATGTTGGATCATTGATCCGAACCGGCACACCACCAAGCGCTACCAGCGAAAAACACATGGCCATGCGGTGATCGTCGTAAGTGTCGATAGCCGCATTCGGTGTGAGCGTGGCCGGCGGCGTAATGCGCAGCCAATCCGGACCTTCTTCGACGATTGCGCCAACCTTGCGTAACTCGGTCGCCATCGCAGCGATGCGATCCGTTTCCTTCACGCGCCAACTACCGATGTTGGTCAGTCGCGAGGGGCCATCGCAGAACAGCGCTGCCACGGCGAGCGTCATTGCCGCATCGGGGATGTGATTAAAGTCCATGTCGAAGGCTTTGAGTTTGCCGGTGGCGGGTGCGGTGGCTTCGATCCAGTTATCACCCATGCTGATGTGCGCGCCCATTTTTTCCAGCGCCGCTGCGAACGCCACATCGCCTTGAATACTGTTGCGGCCTACGCCTTCAACGCGGACTGGGCCACCGGCAATGGCGCCTGCGGCCAGAAAGTATGAAGCGGAAGACGCATCGCCTTCGACGTAAACCGTTCCGGGCGAAACATAGTGTTTGCCGCCGGGAATGAAGCAGCGTTGCCAGCCGTCGCGTTTTACTTCGACGCCAAACTGCGCCATTAACTTCAAGGTGATCTCGATATAGGGCTTGGAGATCAATTCACCGATGACTTCGACGGTGGTCGCCACACCGGTGGTGGGCAGCGCCATCAACAACGCGGTGAGGAACTGGCTAGACACATTGCCCTTGATGCGCACCACACCGCCGGACTTGATCGCCGCCGGTTTGATATCTAGCGGCGGAAAACCTTCATTTCCCAGATAAGCGATATCCGCGCCGACCTGACGCAGTGCGTCTACCAAGTCACCAATAGGCCGCTCGTGCATACGCGCCACGCCCGACAATTGGTAGTGACCACCAGCCAGTGCCAATGCTGCGGTTAGCGGTCGGAAGGCAGTACCGGCATTACCCAGAAACAAATCGGCTTGTTTGTTGGGAAAGCCCCTGTTTGTACCGACACTGGAGGCGCCCACCACTCGATAGTCACGCTCACCCGTCTTTTCAACTGACACACCTAGTGCACGTAAGGCATCCAGCATGCGATCGGTATCGTCGGAGGCCAGCAGATCACGAATGTCAGTTACACCCTGCGACAACGCCGCCAACAACAAGGTGCGATTAGAAATGCTTTTCGAGCCAGGCAAACGAATGGTGCCTTGGGCGCGATGCAAAGGAGATAAATCGAGAAATTCCATTGCTACTTCAGTGCAAACTGCAAGGCTGCCAACATACGCGCATTCTCGGCTTCAGTGCCAATGGTGATGCGTAATTGCGTGGCTAACCCATAACCACTCACTGGTCGCACGATGACGCCTTGACGCAGTAACGCCTCGTAAACTGCACCACCCGGTCGTGCGCAATCCACTAGCACGAAGTTGCCCCTGGACGGATGAACGCGCACACCCAAGGTTTTTAGTCCTGCCACCACCTGCTGCATGCCACACGCATTCAACTCCACTGACTTGCGTAGATGCTCAACATCCGACAGCGCTGCGGTGGCCGCCGACAACGCCACCGAATTCACATTGAATGGCTGCCGTACGCGATTCAGCGCATCCGCCACCGAGGCATGCGACAGGGCATAGCCCACACGCAAGCCTGCCAAGCCATAGGCCTTGGAGAAGGTGCGCGTCACCACCAAATTGGGAAATTCATTCAGCCATTGACTGGCGTCGGCAAAGGCGGCGTCCTGGACATATTCGATGTAGGCCTCATCCACCACCACCAAGGTGGTCGCAGGCAACGCGGCGATAAAACGCTTTAGCGCCGCCGCTTCCACCCAGGTGCCGGTGGGATTGTTTGGGTTGGCAATGAACACCAAGCGTGTGTGCGCGTTCACCAACTTAAGCATGGCTTCCAGATCATGCCCCAACGCCATGGCGTGATCGTTCGGGTAAGCAATTGCCACACGCCCCACCGCACCGGTTGCCTGAACCACGATGGGATAAATCGCAAAACAATATTGCGAGTACACCGCTTCCACTTCGGCGTTCAGGAAAGCTTCGGCGAGCATCACCAGCAAATCGTTTGAGCCATTACCCAACGTGATTTGCTGCAAGGCGCAGCCATGTTTCTTGGCCAAGGCTTGCTTGAGCTCAAAACCATTGCCATCCGGATATAAACCGAGAGCCTGCACCGCCTGGGCGATAGCGGCGTGAGCGCGTGGCCCAGGACCTAGAGGGTTTTCGTTGGACGCCAGTTTAATGCTGTCGGTAATGCCGTATTCGCGTTCGAGTTCCGACAGCGGTTTGCCCGGCACATAGGGCGCCAGTTGGCGGACGGGAGGAGCTGCAAGTTCTAGCGCGTTAAATTTCATTACAATTTCAAATGCTGAATGAGGACGCTTCGACGGAGTTTATCCTGAGCATAGCCGAAGGGCTCAGCGACCGGAATCCGGTCGCTGAGCGGCTTGTACTGAGCGGAGTCGAAGTGAGTCGAAGCGCTCTTGAAGATTTACAACACCGCCGCCGGATATGAACCCAGCACTTTGAACAGTGAAGCATGTTGCTTCAATTGATCCAGCGCCGAGCGCAACGGTTCAGCATCCACGTGACCTTCGACATCGATAAAGAACACATAGTCCCACTTCTTGCGGCGCGAGGGTCTTGATTCAATACGCGTCATACTGATGGCATTACGCGCCAGCGGTTCAAGCAAGCGATACAACGCGCCGGGCGATTGTGTATCACCGGCAGAGACCATCAACGTGGTCTTGTCCTTGCCGCTGGGCGCGAACAGCTTAGGACCAATCACCAGAAAACGCGTGGTGTTGTCGGGTTGATCTTCAATCTCCGGCACCAGGATTTGCAGATTGTAGATCTCAGCCGCCACTTGCCCGGCAATAGCGGCAGTACCGTCTTCATCGCGCGCGCGGCGTGCGGCTTCGGC
>JANMSB010000328.1:0-3647 GCA_031388915.1 Pseudomonadota bacterium
CCACCAGCGGTCTGACCAAATCAGCGCCACTCCACCCTTGTTTGGGTGTATCGAGAATGCAGCCCCAGGTCGGCGATTCAACGTGCACATCCACTGGCCCAAAAGCGCCGATGCCAAAGGAATGAATGCGTCCGCATTGCGCCTGCGCGGCAGAAAAGAATTTGACTACTTCGGCGAGGGTTTGCTCGGGCGTCGTAGTTGCGATACGAGTCTCAGCGATGACAGCATCGATGTCATGTGCCAACACACATATAAACTTGGTGCCGCCTGCTTCGATGGCACCGTATTGCTTTTTGGTCACGTTGTTACCAACTTAAGATCGTTTGTCCCACAGGGGCGGTTCATGGGTCAACCACTTCCTTCGGTCGCGAACCGCCCCTGCAAGCTACGATCTTAGAATTTATACTTCAACGCCAAGTTGGTAGTGCGCCCCGTCAACAAACGACCGCGCACGTATGAGCCCGGCGTGGCCGTGCCTTCTTCCACTTCGGTAGCCACAATCTCATCGCTGAGATTATTCACACTCAGCGAAGCCGACAGCGCTTCAGTGAACGATACGCTGCCGTAGGCGTTGAAAATCACGTAAGCCTTTTGCTTGACGCGATTTGGCGTGCTCTCGGGCGCATCCTGCAAGAAGTAGCTACCCGAACCCTGCGCCGTCAGGCCAACTTCCCAGATCGACGCACGGTAGCTCGGCGTGATCGTGAAGATATAAGGCGCCTGCCGCCGTGGCTTGACGCCATTAAGCGCCGGATTCAGTTTGTCCTGATCGATCTTGGCATCAATGAAGGTCAGGTTGCCGGTCACGCCAAAGCCGCTGTCGCCACGCCAATTGCCTTCCAATTCCGCACCACTGGCCTTGTAGCTGCGCTGGAACGTCAGCCCCGACGTCACTTCCGCATTGGTTTCATCGGTCTCGGTGTTGAACAGGGTGGCATAGAAGGAGGTTCGGCCCACCAACCACTTGAAGCCGGCTTCAATCTGCTTCACTTCATCGTAGCCGGTAGTGGTGCTGGACAACGAGCCATCCGCACCCAGTGCACCACCGATCTGCAACAAGCGATCAGCAGGGAAGCTGGCGCCTTTGCTGTAGCGGGCAAACACCGACATATCGCTGTTCAACAAGTAGCTGCCGCCCAACGAGAATGAGGTATGGCTGGTGTCGTAGTTGGCGCGTGACGGATTGGTGCTGGACGCTATCGACCTGCCGCGAGCTTCGAAGGGTTCGATGGTGCCGCTGCCGTCGAAGTCGAAGCCACCGACGTTGCCGCAGCATACGGCCACATTGACGCCACGCACTTTGAGTTTGTCACGGCGCACGCTGGCATCCCAATTGAAATCAGCAAGCTTGCCGCCGACATTCAGGTAGGGCGCGGTGATGTCGTACTTCAGATCCCAGGCAAAGGACAGCAGGCCGGGCCAGTACAAACCATTGGAGGTGACACGCTGGTCATCCGTATTACCGAATACGCCATCGGGTCCGGAAGTCACCACATTCAACGGCACCGGGTCACGCTGCAATGATTCGAGTATGAACTGCCATGAGTTCCAGTCATTCGCGACATTCTGATGCATATTGAAGTAGCCTGCGGTCACCGACAGGGCCTCGCCAAATTCCTTGGTGATCTTCAGATCGTTGACCATGTTGCCTTCATCTTTGAAGGTGGTATCAAACATCAGATTGTTGATGACCAATCCAGCGTAAGACTGGCCGGCATTGGGACCCGTACCATAGGTAACCCGTGCCGTGGCGCAATTCGACAAGGCCGCACCCGCAGCGGTGGTCGAACCATTGCACAAGCTCAACGCCTGCACCGCCGCAGTATTACCAGAGCCGCCATCCGAGAACGGTGCGATAAAACTACCACTGATCTTTGAGGTGCGGAACTTGTCGTTCACATGCCAGCCGCCGCTTAAATCCTTGTCGAACTCGAAGCCGAATGAATCCACTTTGGCGTTGATACCCTTGGTAACGTCGCGTTCAACACGATTACCGAAGGCATCGGAGCTGGAAATCTGCGTTTGATAGCGGCTGTAGATGGAGTCATGCGCCAGATCGATACCCGGCGGATTATCGAAACTGCCATTGCCGCTCCAACGAAGGGGCGCGGGCATGTAAGTGGGCACGCTGTCATCGAGATGCTTGATGTGGATGCGGAAATAGCCGCCTTCAATCTGCTTGTTCAAGGTCAGCTTGAACTGCCCGCCCTGCTCACCATTGAAACCCGTGTGACGCAGACCTTCACCTGAATGATAGAAACCGCCAAGGCTGTAACTCCAGTGATCATTGAGTTTGCCGCTGTTAACAAAGTCAACTCGCGCCAAGTCGTAGTCCAGGCCATAGCTGACGCCGACCGCACCGCTTTCTTCATCGCCGGTGTTGCTGATGAAGTTGATGATTGCGCCGGGTGCACCGGAAGCAAACGTCGACGCCGAACCACCACGAATGGATTCGATGCGCCGCAAGCTCCAATCGGCGCGCACGAAGTTATCCGCGTTGGCGAAATTGAGATCGCCGAACAACAGTACCGGCAAGCCGTCTTCCTGGTATTGCACATACTTCGAACCGCCGGTAGCCAGCGGAATGCCGCGAATGGTGACGTTGGCGTTGCCTTCGCCACCCGAGGACTCGGATCGCACACCGGGAATACTGCGTAGCAATTCTTGCGTGGAGCGTGGTGCCAGCGAATCAACATCACCGATATCGATGGAACTGGTGGAAACACTGGACTCCAGTCGATTGACCGGCCGCGCCACACCGGTGACAACAATTTCTTCAAGCGCGGTTGTTTCTTCGTCAGCCGCCAGCGCGGATGTGGAAGCCAGCGAGGTCATCGCGCCCGCCAGGACACAGACAACCCCTGATCGATACATAGACTTAGAAATTTTCATTTTGAACCCCCCTGCTGTTGTGACTATAAACTAAAAAATACAATCGATTGCAATCCAAGACACAGGCCATCTCTGTGCATGCGACCTAACCCGACCGCGCACTTTGAAATTCGATTGCCCTAATTTCGCCTGCGGTGGAGAACGCCAACCGATGACGGCCAGTTCTGAAATCTACACTCAGTTCAGCAAACTCATCGCCATCGTCCCAGCGCAATACCAGCGCGCTGGGACTCGGGCTACCACACCCAAATTGGCCGTTAAACGCCTTGTGTGTATTGCGTAACTTAACAAGCGCGCATAGCTGGGTTACAACGCTCTGCCGAAGCGCTGCGGCGACCTCGTCGCGCTGATAATAGTGGCGATTGATATCGCGGCCGACGCCACTATGCATCAGCAACTGCATATCGTTCTGCCCGGCGAGCAAACCCACGTAGTACACCTGTGGAATGCCGGGAAGGAAAAATTGAATAGCGCGCGCCAGCAAATAGTTCACATCGTCGCGTGCCAGCGCATCGTAGAAAGTGCAATTAACCTGATACAAATCCAGATTGGACGCTGCCGCGCCAGTGGCCAGTCGACTGCTGCCGGAACTGTTGCGATGAATGATCTCCACCAGCTGATCCAGTTCATTGGGCGGCACCAAACCGGGCCTGCTCGCTGGATCTTTTCTATCTGCGCCGATATCGATGATGCCGATGCCATCGTGGGTATCGAGCACTGTCAGCGCGTTGGTGGGACGAATGTCGATCCACTCC
>JANMSB010000332.1:0-2367 GCA_031388915.1 Pseudomonadota bacterium
CTACGTGCCGCAGGAGTATGCGTTTTATTTGGCCCTGAGCGGCCGCGAGAATCTGCGCTTTTTTGCCGATGTGTATGGTCTCAATCACTCGCAATGGCTGGAGCGATTGGAATACTGCGTGCAGGTATGTCGCCTACAAGATCTGCTCGACAAGCGCGCCGCCCTGTACTCCGGCGGCATGAAGCGTCGCTTGAACCTGGCCATTGGCTTATTGAATGCGCCGCAGATTTTGTACCTGGACGAACCCACCGTGGGTATCGATGCGCTTTCCAGGCAGGTGATTATCGAGGCCATTCAAGTGCTGCGCACCCGCGGCACCACGGTGATCTATACCTCGCACTACATGGAAGAAGTCGAAGCGCTGTGCGATGAGCTAGCCATCATCAACCACGGCCGCTTGCTGGCGCGCGACACCACCGCCAAATTGTTGCAACAAGGCGAGCACAAGACGCTGTTACTGAGTTTCGCAGAGGCGCCCACGACTAGCGCGCTACATAGTCTGAAAGTCTGGCAGCCCACCGCCTTGCATGCCCGCCAGTATGAATTCAGCCTCGCCGACGCCAGCGATCTTGAGCAGGTCATGCACATGTGCGCCGCACAACACTTGCAGATCGAACAGGCGCAGTTCGGCGTCAGTAAGTTGGAGCGAATTTATTTGTCGCTGCTGCAGGACGCAGCTACGGAACAGGGGTCGCAACCATGAAGGCAGTGCTTGCCTGTGTTCGCAAGGAGCTATTACTGCTCAGCCGCGATCTTCACAGTCTGGCGTTGCTGTTTCTCATGCCGTTGGCATTCGTGCTAATCATGTCGCTGGCGATGCAGAACCAATTTTCCGAACGCGCCGGCAGCAAGTTGCAAGTGTTGGTGCTGGACGCCGATCAAAGCAATGCTTCGCGCGCGCTGCTGGACACCATCAGCGCCGGCAATGCTTTCGAGTTCGTTGTGCCGCAACGCGTGCCGACAACGGCCGAACTCGACCAGCAATTACAGCGCGGCGATTACGCCTTTGCCATCAACGTGGTCAACGGTTTTGCCACGGCCATGCTCAGCACCGACAATGCTACCGAGCCGTTGCTGCGCATCAGCGTCGCGCCCGATAGCAACAAGCAGATCGAAACCATTTTTTTGACGACGGTGCGCGCCGCCTTGGGCCGCGAGCGCACGCGCGCATTACTGGGAGCCTTGGGCGCCGATACGCAGATCGTCGATACCAGTGCCGGCAGCGACTTGGCTGTGCACTACGCCTATGCAGGTACCGGCCAGCAGCAGAACCCCACCGCCGTGCAACAGAGTGTGCCGGCTTGGTTGGTGTTCGGCGCGTTTTTTGTAGTGGTGCCGCTATCCAACACGCTGATCCGCGAACGCCAGCAAGGCACGCTGCGCCGACTACGCAGCACCAATCTCAGCACCCTCACCTTGTTACTGGGTAAGTTACTGCCCTACTTCGGCATCAATCTGTTACAGGTGTTGGTGATGCTGCTGGCAGGGGGCCTTCTGGTGCCACTGCTGGGCGGTGAAGCGCTGCAAATCAACGGCTCGCCACTGTTGCTGCTGGTGATGGCTAGCAGTTTAAGTTTGTGTGCTCTGGGTCTGGCGTTGTTGATTGCCGTGAGTTCCAGCACCACCGAACAAGCCACACTGCTGGGTGGCACCGGCAACATTATTCTTGCCGCCTTGGGTGGCATCATGATTCCCAAGTTCATCATGCCCGCCGCTATGCAACACATTGCACAGTGGTCGCCGATGTCCTGGGGCTTAGAGGGATTTTTGGATGTACTGCTGCGTAGCGGCTCCTTAATCGACATTGCACCCGAAGCGTTGGGTTTGACCCTGCTCGGCTTGACCGCAATACTGCTGGCCTGGCGCATTCAATCGCGCCGTACCGACTAGAGAACTTATGTCTGAATTGGAATTAGCATCGCTGAAACAAACCTTGAAGGCATTGATCGTCAAGGAGTGCGACAAGGACATTGCCCCCGACACCATCACGGACGATGAGTTGTTGATTGGCGGACCATTGGAATTGGATTCGCTGGATGCTCTGCAGATTTGCCTGGCCGTCAAAGACCGCTGGGATGTGCGCATTGAAGGCGGCATGGAAGCACGCAAGGCATTGGCCTCGGTCACTGCGTTGGCGCAGACCATCATTGATGCCAAGACGGTTTGAGATTGTCACTCGATGCATAACGATGTCTCATGGGCAGCCAGACGCTTCGACGGAGTTTATCCTGAGCGGAGTCGAAGGGCTCAGCGACCGGAGTTACACCATCCGGTCGCTGAGCGGCTTGTACTGAGCGGAGTCGAAGTAAGTCGAAGCTTCCTAAAGACAGACTATCGGACTCGCCTTTGATTCGTAGCTGTTACTTT
>JANMSB010000236.1:0-4309 GCA_031388915.1 Pseudomonadota bacterium
TCAAGACTTCGCTTCGCGCTCCAGCAACGCGCGTTTGCGCTCCACGCCCCAGCGATATCCGGAGAGGCCGCCGTCGTTACGCACCACACGATGACAGGGAATGGCCACCGCCAATGCATTGGCTGCGCAGGCCTGCGCCACGGCGCGTACTGCCTTGGGTGCGCCGATTAACCGGGCAATCTCGGTATAGCTGGCAGTGCTGCCGGGTGGAATTTTGCGTAGCGCCTGCCATACCTGTTGTTGGAATGCCGTGCCACGAATATCGAGCGGCAAGTCCAAGCCGATACGCGGTGCTTCGATCAAGCCCACCACCTTGGCCACGACTTGTTCAAACTGACTGTCGCCGCCGATGAGATTGGCGTTGGCAAAGCGGTCTTGCAGATCGCGCGCCAGTGCGTCGGGATCCTCGCCCAGCAAGATTGCGCACACACCGCGTGAACTTTGCGCTACCAGAATCGACCCCAATGAGCTTTCGCCAATGGCAAAGCGAATATCCGTTTGCACACCACCGGCCCGATAGCGGCTGGCATCCATGCCCAGCACCGCATGGGCTTTTTCGTAGAAGCGGCTGTTGCTTGGATAGCCCGCATCAACAATCGCAGTGGTGACGTTGTCGCCGTCAGTCAACGCCGAGCGCAAGCGTTGTTCACGTTGGGCCAGTGCATATTGCTTGGGCGTCACGCCGGTGGCCTGTCTAAACAGGCGATGAAAATGGAAACTACTGAGGCCGATGCGATCAGCCAGTTGCTGCAAGTTGGGCGCATTCTCGGCCTGCTCGATGATGCGACAGGCTTCGGTGATGAGTGCGGCGTGTTGCGATGAGGTTGGCGGGGCTTTCATAAATGGCGACTACATTGGTTCGTCGCCAATGTAATTCAGTCTGCTGCCGTCGGCACTCCGAATCTTGCTATTGAAGCCGCCTTTATCAAACAGACGCTTCGACTCCGCTCAGCGCCCGCCCGTTCCGGTCGCTGAGCGGAGTCGAAGCGTCTTGATTCTCTACAGAGGCAAGTGCTCATTCCTCGGAAGCACTGACCTTACGCCGCAACTGCTTGTGCTCACTACGCTGTTGTTTGCCTTCCAGGCGCCGCAGCTTGGAGGCCTTGGTGGGTTTGGTGGCGCGGCGCAGCTTGGGCACGATGCGCGCTTGAGTGATGAGTTCCAGCAGTCGCTCCAGCGCATCGCGTTTGTTCTGTTCCTGAGTGCGCAGGCGTTGCGCTGTCAGACTCAAGACACCCTCACTGCTCATGCGACGACCGGCGAGCGTTTTCAGTCGCGCCTTCGCTGGGTCACTTAAGTCGCAGGCTTGCACAGTGCAGCTCAGTTGTACGGCGGTGGATACTTTGTTGACGTTTTGACCGCCCGGGCCGCTGCTGCGAATCATGCGTAATTGCAGCGCCGATTCGGGCACGCCTAATTGGGCGAGTTCATCGATCAGCTCGCTGCCGGGCGTGGCCATCAGGCGCTTGCATCCGGCAACGAGCTGCCTGGCTTTACGCTGACTTCATGTTGCGGCACCGGAATACGGATGCCGTGCTGCTGGAACAATTTCCAGATGCTGCGATTCACATCTGAGCGCACGTTGTTGACACCTTCCTGCGGATCGGCGATCCAGAAACGCAGTTCCAGATCGAAGCCGTACTCGCCAAAGCCCATCAGACGCGACACCGGGCCGGGGTCGCGCAAAATGCGTTGATGATCTTGCGCAGCTTGCAACAACACGGAGAGTGCTTGTTCCGGATCGCAGGCATAGCTGACGCGCACCGGTAGCTTCAGACGCACGCGCGGATCGGAGTAACTCCAGTTGATCACTGGGTTGGTAATCAGGTGCTGATTGGGCACCAGCGTGGCCACGCCGTCGCGGTCGCGCACCACCACATATCGGCCGCGTAATTCTTCCACCCAGCCGAAATTCTCGGTGGTGGTGCCGGTGGTGCCGCTGAAGCTGATGACATCGCCCGGTTTGATGGAACGGTCCATTAACAACACAAAGCCGCTGACGAAGTTGGAGGCGATGGCTTGCAGGCCGAAGCCCAGACCGATGCCGATGGCGCCGGTCAACACATTCAAGGTGGTGAGATCGAGCCCTGCGGCATTCAGCCCCAGCAGTATCGACAGGCCCACCAGACCGGCTTGAATGAACTTGGATAGGCCGATGCGCATGCTGATGGCCACACCGGTCATGGCCATCAAGCGCCGCTCGATCCAGCGCGCCACCCAGATTGCGGCCAGCACAAACAGGCTGACCGTGAACAACAATTTGAGCACCGACCAGATGCTGATCCGCAACGAACCGGCCTGCATACCGGCAGTGTCCAGGGCTTCAACCACGGGCTCGAACCAGTTCAGCACGTGCAGGGATAACGCCAGCCAGATCAGCAGGCTGATAGTGTTGCCCCAGCCCTTGATGGGCGCGTGATCGCCGGCCGACACCCGGAACACATACACCGCCAAACGCACCGCCAGCAACAGCGCGATCAGCGTCATGCTGGTACTCAGCGCGGTGGGGGTTTGTTTCAGGAGGTACAGAAAACCGGCGCTGGCGGCGGTGAGGAGCAGCGCCAGTACGTGCGGCGCGATGATGTACAGCGCTTCGAGCAGGCGATAGCGCAGGCCGAGTTGATTCGACACCCGCTGCATGGCGTCGGACTTGCGCAGCCAGCGACCCAGGGACACGGCCACCAGGATGATCAGCACCAACAACGCCAGTTGCACCAGGCCGATGCCGGTGGTCAGCCGGTCTAATTCTTCCAGAATGTTCTTAACCAGTTGTTGCATGGAAGCCAGTACAAATCATCAGGCATTGAGATCCGGGATCAGTTCGCTTTCCATGCGGGCGATTTGATCCTTGACCATCAACTTGCGTTTTTTCAGGCGACGTAACTGAACTTCGTTGACATACAAATCCATCTGTAGGCGATGGATGACATCGTCCAGGTCGCGATGTTCGATGCGCAGCTCGCGCAGACGCTCCAGACGTTTGAACGTCTTGGTATCGACGTTCGCCTCCTGGTCGGTGGTGTCTTGGTTGTTATCGTCCTGGTCGCTCATCACTGGTGCTCGTGAAGATTGGGGTCTGTTAACAGACTCTGGATACTGTAGCTAATTTTGCCGGCGCAGGCGGGCCTAAACTCACCAGCCATTGTCGCTGGGGGCGTTGTCGTTTGACGAGCTGGAGCGAGTAGGGGGCGGCTTGCGTTGCTGGCGTCGCCGCCATTCCTGCAGATCGAGGACGTTGCTGGTGTCGTGATCGATGCTGGGCGGTTGGTCGGTGGCATCGAGTAGCTGCGTGGTGTTGCGGCGTTGCTGATCGTCGGGTTCAAAGCCGATGGATTCAACGCGTGTGCCGAGCAGCACCACAAATCCTTGCCGGCGTTCGATGCTGGTGGCGGTGTAGTCGAAAATGTAAGTGCGTCGCAGGCATATATGGCCGCGCTCGTTGCGCGCCACACCCAGCCGGGCGAAGGCCACGGTGCCATCCAGAAACTGCAATTGCATACGTGCGCAGGCCTCGAGTGCTGCACGATTGGCACGCTCGCGCGCACCCAGGCTGTTCTGCCAGAACCACACGACCAATGCCGCGCCGATGACGCCCAGTAGCAACGGCAGGCTCAGCATGTCGCCGCCGCGGTCATCAACAGAATTTGCCAGGGAACGTATCTGTCGCTGGGGGTTGCTGGGTTGGAAAATGGCATTGAAGTCATGAGAGGTGGTTGCTGCGGGGAGCGAATGATACCGCGCACGGACTTGCGCTGAGAGGTGGAATTGCGCAGTGTCACGGTCCGGGAACACCTGCCGGCCATGCCACCGAGATTGCCTTGAGCACTACCCATCAAACTGCAATACGCCCCGACTGGCAGCGCATCCATACCGTGTTACTCGACATGGATGGCACGCTGCTGGACCTGCGTTTCGACAACTATTTTTGGACCGAGCTGGTGCCCCTGCGCTACGGCGAGACGCGCGGCCTCGCCTTGCACGAGGCGCAAGCCGAGCTACGGCCGCGCTTTGCCGCCTGCCAGGGTACGTTACAGTGGTATTGCACCGATCACTGGAGCCAGGAGTTGGGCCTGAATGTTGCGGCACTGAAACATGAGGCCTGCGAACACATTCGTTTCTTGCCGGGAGCGGAGCAATTTTTACAGGTAGTGCGGCAACGGTGCCGGCAAGTCATTCTGGTGACCAACGCGCACCTGGATGCGTTTGCGGTCAAGACACACTACACCGGCCTGGGGCGGTATTTCGACCAAGTGGTGTCATCGCATAGCCTGGGCTATCCCAAAGAGGCTGCGCCGTTCTGGCCGCTATT
>JANMSB010000249.1:0-6953 GCA_031388915.1 Pseudomonadota bacterium
GGGGATTGAAAGCGCGAACGCAGGGTGCCATCGGTGGCAGCAAGCGGTAGCGAAGCGGCGAACTCCGGCATGAATTGACTATTCCAGGCCAGCTTCAACATGCTGCCCAACCCGAAGGCGGTGGTGCGTTCCAAGCGCGACAGACCTGAGCCGTTGTCGATAACAAAGCTACGTGGATCGATTTGCCGCTGCGCCAACCATTCGCCGATGGCGCGCTGGCCTTTGTCGGTGCTGGCGGGTGCGCCGAATTTTTCTGCGCCCACAGTGAGCAACAAAGTACGCGCCATGATGTTATTGGAGAATTTGTTTACCAGGCGGATGATTTCGCCGAGTGTTAGCGAGTCATACGTAACCAACAAGCGCGCTTTGGCTGGCAATGTGTTTAGGCGCATGCCGCCATTGATGGTGCCGCCTTGTTGCTGAAAGTAAGTCTTAAACGTGCCGAAGGCATAGTCGGGTGCGTTCATGATGGCGCGCGTGACGCTCAGGCGTCCGCAGCCGGAAGCAGCGCTGCCAGTTAAGGTGATGCTGTTGCCGCTGGAGCCTTCGGGCGCGCTGAAACGCAGGCCGCGATAACCGCGCTTGCAACTGGTGCCGCTGAGGCGCACGGCGTTGTTGACTTGTAAGTTGGCGGGATTCGGTTCCACTAACAACACCGGCTTGCCAGCTTCTTGACCGCCGGTGAGGGTGAAGCGCGAGGTTTGGAAATTCACCATCAAGGCATCGGGAATGACGTTGTAGGATTTTTCCGGCGCACCATCGAAGGCAGCGCGATCTTCATTGAGCAGCGCAAAGTAACTGCGGTCGATCACGACATCGCCGGTAATGGTCTTGACGCCTGCTTGGCGCACCTCCGCCACAAATGCCCACCAACGTTCGGCGGTGATGTAGGGATCGCCGCCACCCACCAACACCAGATCGCCGGTGAGCACGCCGTTCTTCAACGTGCCATCAACATAGGCGCGGGTCTTCCAGGTGTAGGCCGGGCCGAGCACATCTATCGCCACATAGGTGGTCAGGGTTTTGATGATGGAGGCGGGTTGGCGCAGTTGTTCGGCGTTATGCGATAGCAACACTTCGCCGGTGGCCATGTCTTCGGCATACACACTCAGGCTGCTGGCCGGAATGTTTTGCGCGCGCAGCGCACTATTCACCACCGGCGGCAGCGGCGTATCGCGCGCCCACGCCGCATTCAATGCCAGACACGCCAGCAATAACGCTCTCAACCCACGCAGCAATAACACCATCAATTCCAGCAACTCTTAAATAGCTAAAGCGTAATTCTAGCCAGCTATGCACAAGCCATGGGATTCAAAATGAGCATGACGGCAAACTGCTAAAGTGTGGGCCTGCTGCGCCTTGCACCCACCGGCGCGCAACGTGGAGACACCATGCGACGTATCTGGACGACTTTTGCGGCGGGCCTTGCCACCGTGCTGCCGGTGACCATCACCCTGTATCTGATTTATTGGCTGGGCTCCACGGCCGAAACCGTGTTAGGCGATGCGCTCAAAGTGGTGCTGAATATCGATCTGTACCGGCCCGGCATGGGCTTGGCGGCTGGATTCATCGTGGTGTTGATTGTCGGCGCGCTGGTGAATGCTTACGCCGTGCGTTGGTTTATCCGCCAGGGCGAGGAATGGCTGGGGCGCATTCCCTTCATCAAAACCGTGTATGGCGCCGTTAAGGACATTACCCAATTCCTGCCCGGCCAGGGCGAACGCCGCGATACGCGGCGCGTGGTGTTATGGCTGACCAACAATACTTACATGGTCGGCTTTGTCACCGCCGATCAAATCAGCCCGAAGCTGCCCCATGCGCTGCTGGCCGACCGTCTGCCGGTGTACTTCCCGATGAGTTATCAAATCGGTGGCTTCACTCAGTATGTGTTGAAGTCGGAATTGATCGAAACCACGATGTCGGCCGAAGAAGCCATGCGCTTGGTGTTGATCGGCGGCGTGAATGCCGAGGTCAGCAAGGAATCGCTGCGTGGGACGGATAAGCACTAATCCTTCAACTCCCGCAACTCACGCGCATTGCCCAGCACATGCGCGAGGTTGTCCATCTCCTCAACCAGGTTCTGCTGCACATAGGCGTGCAGGACGAGCAAGTCGCGCTCCAACACATCGTTAAATCTCAAACCACGAAACACGATGTCCGGGTAACCCGGCGCGGGATCGGCATTGCCCATCACTGTGCACTTCAAGGTGAGCAACACCTCCAGATCCAAGTGCAACTTAGGCTTGACCGACAATTCCAGCTCCTGACCGGTCGCCAGTGCCGTGTCTTTAAGAATGGCAATGCGTGCGCCGGTGACGCTAATGTCCACCAGCAAGACGCTTTCGACCTGCGGCGTATGCACCACCGCCGGCAAATTCACCAAGGCGCGCGGCACAGTACGAACCGCACGTTGATAAGTGAGATCGGCAAGCCTCAAATACAGCAATGGCTCCGGGTCAAAAACGACTTTGGCGACCGTAGCGTCGAAACGAAATAGCGCACTGGCGTTGAGCCAACTGCAGCGCAGAGTCAATCCCTGGTACACCGCGATCAACGAACCATCCGGCGTTTTGGGCGCACTGACAATCAATTCGCGCTTGGTGGGCAACACACCCAAGGCCACGACCGGAAACGATTTATCGCTGCCAACCGGCGTGGTCAGCAGGCTGAAGCGGGACCGCTCCTGCGTGTTGCCGTATACCTTGGCAAAGGCTTCCAGCGCCTGTCGTCGGGGGTCTCGCATGCTTGGCTTAGGTTCCCTGAATAAAAAGGCAGGACGCGCCTGACGCCGCCAAAGTCTATATCGGATTGTCAGCCTAAATCCTTAGAAGCTGTTCAAAGTCTCGCTGAAGGGCGCATCGCGGCGTTGAAACCTGCCAAAAAATACTCACGTACTACGTGTACGCTGCGTTTTTTTGACAGGGTTTCGCCTTGCGCTGCATCCCTTGATCGAGACTTTGAACAACTTCTTAGCACTTGTTGCCAGTCGCTCTGATCTCCCTTTAGGCTTCTCGCTCACAAACTTGACTCAGCGCACAATCCGACTGTGGTGGCGTTAACACTTCTCCGCGCTATTTGACGCTCGCGATCAATGCAGCAGTAGGATGCCTCGCAACCCCCACAGTGAAGACACGCCCGTGCTCGAACCCGAAGAGAATCCGATCAAAGTGCTGCACTTAGTCAGTGCCGCTCCTCACCATGCCCATGGTTTGAGCGCACAACTGACTGCCTTGTTAGCCCGCACCGACCGCGAGCACTTTCAAATGCAGGTGCTGAATTTTGCTCCGGGTGACAAGCAAGCCGCAGTGATACGGCAATTGGGCATACCAGTGCATGACCTCGAATTTTCACGACGCCGGTTTGCCTTGGGCGCATTCGGCGAAATGCGTAAGCGCGCTGCCAGCTTCAAACCCGACTTGATTCACGCCTGGGGTCATACCGCGCCGTTGGCGGCTCGCTGGCTAAAAGGTGCAGGCAACATCCCTGCGGTGTGGACCATGCCCGCCGGTAAACCCGATAACACGCAGTTTCTGGACCGCTACAAGTTCACGCAGCTGGGCAAACACGCCCCCGCAGCCAAACACATCGTTTATCCGTCCAGAGCCGTGGCCGCAGAGTATCGCCGGCTAGGATTTCCCGAAGCCAACGGCAGTGTGATTGCCGCGGGCGTGGATTTGGATCGCTTCAAACCGGACGCCAAACTCGGCCAGCAGTTACGCACCCAACTCAAACTGGAAGCCAATGCCTTCGTGATCGGCATGCACGCCACCTTTGCACCCGAGAATGACTTCGCGACTTTCGTGCGCGCCACGGCCGAGCTGATCAAGTTCAACCCAAACATTTACGTGATCCTGGCAGGCAAGGGTGTGCAACGCGGCAATTCCGGCGTGATGGCGCTATTGGGTGGCGGCACGCTGGCGACGCGCACCACGCTGCTGGGCGAATGGTCGGATCTATCGGCCCTGTTCAACGCCTGCGATGTGTTTTGTTCCAGCGCCTTGGGTGATGGCAGTGCGCAGATGCTGGCCTCGGCGATGTTGTGCGGCGTGCCGTGCGTCGGCACCGGCAAGGGCTTGCAAGGCGAGGTGCTCAGTCAGCACGGCATTGCGGTTGAACCAGGCAGTCCCAATGGCTTGGTACGCGGCATTACCCGTGTGCTGGAAATGTCCGCCGAAAAACGCATTTTTGTGGCTGAAGCAGCGCGCAAACACGTATTAAGCAATTTCTCCACGCAAGGCGCAGTGCAGAAATATCTCGGCTTGTACCTGCAAATGACCCACGCGGTCGAAACCGCCACCGCCGAGCGCGCACTGAAAATGCAGCGTGCGGTGAGTCGGTAGGGGCGGGTTTCAAACCCGCCCACATTAACAAATCACTACAAACTCACCTTTACGCCGTCGGGCACGCGGCCTTAGCATCGTCTCCTCTATTGCTGTCTTGATTCATCAGCACGAGGTCGCGCATGGCTACGCTCACTGTCAACGGCCACTCTCATCAACTGGACGACCTCGACGGCAACACACCGCTGCTGTGGGTGTTGCGCGATCGCCTGGGGTTAGTCGGCACCAAGTATGGTTGCGGCATCGCTCAATGCGGCGCGTGTACCGTGCATTTGAATGGCGCGCCGATAAGATCGTGTTCGACGCCATTATCGGCGGCCGCGAATCAGCAGATCACCACTATTGAAGGCTTGGCCAAGCCCGATGGCAGCTTGCATCCCCTGCAAAAAGCCTGGATTGATCACGACGTACCTCAATGCGGCTACTGTCAGGCCGGGCAATTGATGAGCGCTGCTGCGTTGCTAAAACAAAAACCCAAGCCCACCGATGCGGATATCGACACCGCCTTGGCCGGCAATATTTGCCGCTGCGGTACGTATCTGCGCATCCGCGCCGCCATTCACTCCGCCGCCAAAGCTTGAGGGTTGCAATATGAGCACCGAACTTTGCAATCAAGCGCAGAGCGACGAGCAAGTGAAAGCCGTCATGAGCGGCGTGTTGGGTGATGCGCTCGGTGAAACGCCAAGCGTTTCGCGCCGCGGGTTTCTAAAACTAGCCGGCCTGTCAGGCGGTGGACTGGCATTGGCGTTTTACTTCAGCGAACAGGAGGTGGCGCAGGCACAAGGCACGGCCAACAACTTCGCACCCAATGCCTTCGTCCAAATCAGCGGTGACGGCTCGATATTGATTTACTCCAAGGGCCCGGAGATCGGCCAGGGCATCAAGACCGCGTTCGGCTTGATCATCGCCGAAGAACTGGATGCCGACTGGAGCCGCGTACGTGTGGAACAGGCGCCGATCAATCCGGCGGTATATGGCCGGCAAGGCGCCGGCGGTTCAACCTCTATTCCTTCCAATTGGGATCAACTGCGTCAGGCCGGCGCAGTGCCGCGCGCCATGCTGGTGAGCGCGGCCGCGCGCGAATGGGGCTGTAGCGAAGCGGATTGCCAAACTCGCAACAGCATGGTGCTTTGCAAAGATGGCCGTAGCTTGAGTTACGGCGCTTTGGCCAGTAAGGCCGCCGCACTGCCGGTGCCCGATGGCAAATCGCTCAAACTGAAAGAGCGCAGCCAGTATCAATTGTTCGGCAAACGTTACACCGGCGTGGACAATCATAAATTGGTGACTGGCCAGCCGCTATTCGGCGTCGATGTGACCTTGCCAAACATGGTGTATGCCGCCTACGAAAAATGTCCGGCGTTTGGCGGCAAAGTGCTGTCGGCCAATCTGGATGCCATCAAAAAATTGCCCGGCGTCAAAGATGCGTTTGTGGTGGAAGGCACGGGCCTAGCTACTGAAGTGATGCCGGGCGTAGCCATCATCGCCACCTCCACCTGGGCGGCATTCAGCGCCAAGAAACAGTTGCAAATCGTCTGGGATGAAAGCAGTGCTTCCAAAGACAGTTGGAGTGGCTTCGTCACTCAAGCGCAAGCGCTCGCCAAACAAAGCGGCGCAACTACGCTGCGCAATACTGGCGATGTTGATGCCGCATTTGCCGGTAGCAAGAAACAAATCGAGGCGTTCTACAGTTACCCCTATGCATCGCATGCCACGCTGGAACCGCAGAACTGCACCGCTTGGTATCGCGACGGCGGCATCGAGATTTGGGCGCCATCGCAACAAGCCGATAACAGCATCGGCTTGGTCGCCAAGCTGCTCGGGCTGAGTAAAGAGCACATCACCGTGCATCAAACCCGCGTCGGCGGTGGTTTCGGCCGGCGCTTGTTGAATGACTATGTCGCGGAGGCCGCCGTCATCGCCAAGCGCGTGAACGCGCCGGTAAAGTTGACGTGGACGCGCGAAGACGACATGACGCACGACCTGTATCGCGTCGGTGGCTTTCACTCTTTCAAAGGCGCAGTGGATGCTCAAGGCAAGTTATCTGCGTGGCAGGATCACTTCATCAGCTTTACCGCCGATGGCAAAACCCCGGTATCCGGCGGCAACCTGGATGCCGAGGAATTCCCCAGTTTGTTGTTGCCCAATGTGCGCTTGACGCAAACCTTGCTTAACTCCGGCACGCCCACCGGCCCATTGCGTGCGCCGCGTTCCAATGCCATTGCGTTTGCGGTGCAGTGTTTCCTGCATGAGTTGGCGGTTGCTGCAGGCCGCGATCATGTCGAGTTTTTGCTTGAACTCATGGGCGAACCGCGCTGGCTGACGCCCGGTAACACCCGTTCGCTCAATACCGCGCGCGCGGCGGCGGTCATCAAACTCGCCGCAGAAAAAGCCGGCTGGAATAAACCACGGGCCAAGGGCCGCGGCTTAGGGCTGGCGTTTCATTTCAGCCATGCCGGACATGTTGCCGAAGTAGCCGAAGTGAGTGTGGATCGCAACAAGAAGTTGACCTTACACAAGGTCACTATTGCCTCGGATGTTGGCCCCATTATCAACTTAAGCGGCGCCGAAGCGCAGTCGCAGGGCGCCGTCATCGACGGTTTTAGTTTGATGTTC
>JANMSB010000284.1:0-6043 GCA_031388915.1 Pseudomonadota bacterium
TTCGCGCAGGTCTTGCGCGATGAACTTCATGAAGTTGACGACGTGCTCCGGCTTGCCGGCGAATTTTTCGCGCAGCTTCGGATCTTGCGTAGCCACGCCGACCGGACAGGTATTGAGATGACACACACGCATCAAGATGCAGCCGGTGGCCACCAGCGGTCCGGTGGCGAAGCCGAACTCTTCGGCGCCGAGCAATGCCGCCACCACCACATCGCGGCCCGTCTTCAATTGACCATCGGTTTCCACCGCGATGCGGCTGCGCAGATTATTCAGCACCAAGGTTTGATGCGTTTCAGCGAGGCCCAGCTCCCACGGCAAGCCGGCATGCGTAGTCGAGGTCAGCGGCGATGCACCGGTACCACCATCGTAGCCGGAAATCAGCACCACATCGGCATGCGCCTTGGCCACACCGGCTGCAATGGTGCCCACGCCCACTTCCGCCACCAGCTTGACGCTAATACGCGCTTTGCGATTGCTGTTCTTCAGGTCGTGAATCAACTCGGCCAGATCTTCGATGGAGTAAATATCGTGATGCGGCGGCGGTGAAATCAACCCCACACCGGCGGTGGTATGACGAGTCTTGGCCACCCATGGATACACCTTGGTACCGGGCAACTGACCGCCTTCACCGGGCTTGGCGCCCTGCGCCATCTTGATCTGCAACTCGCGTGCATTGACCAAGTAGTTGCTGGTCACACCGAAGCGGCCAGAGGCTACTTGCTTAATGGCAGAATTTTTCGAATCGCCATTGGCCATGGGAATGAAGCGCTCGGGATCTTCGCCGCCTTCGCCGGTGTTGCTCTTGCCACCGATGCGGTTCATAGCAATCGCCAAAGTCTCATGCGCTTCCTTGCTGATCGAGCCATAACTCATGGCGCCGGTCTTGAAGCGTTTGACGATGCTGTCTACCGATTCGACTTCTTCCAACGGTACGGGCTCGCGCGCCTTGAAGTCGAGCAAGCCACGCAGCGTAGCGAGCTGCTTGGATTGATCGTCGATCAACTCCGCATAGGCCTTGTAAGTTTGGTAGCTACCGGTACGCACCGACTTTTGCAGACGATGAATCGATTCCGGATTGAACATGTGGTACTCGCCTTCTGAGCGCCACTGATACTGCCCACCCACGGGCAACGCATGACCGTTCACCTGACGAATCGGGAAAGCATAGGCGTGACGCATCAACACTTCGCGCGCCACCAGATCGATACCAATGCCGCCGATACGCGAGGGCGTGTTGGTGAAGTATTCGTCCACCACTTCCTGATGCAGACCCACGGCCTCGAACACTTGTGCGCCGTGGTAACTCTGGATCGCCGAGATGCCCATCTTGGACATGACCTTGACCACGCCCTTGGTAGCGGCTTTGACGAAGTTCTTGCACGCGGTTTTGTGATCCACACCGGGCAGCATGTCTTCACGAATCATGCCGTCGATGGTTTCAAAGGCGAGATACGGATTGATGGCGCTGGCGCCGTAACCAATCAACAGCGCGAAGTGATGCACCTCGCGCGCTTCGCCGGTTTCCAGCACCAAGCTAACGCGGGTACGCACGCCTTCGCGAATCAGGAAGTGATGCAGACCCGACACCGCCAGCAACGACGGCAACGGTGCAAACTCGCGATTCACGCCGCGATCACTCAAGATCAACACGTTGATCTCTTCTTCTTCGATCAGACGCTTGGCGGCGGCGCACAGCTCTTCCATCGACTTGACCAGGCCCAACTCGCCACGCGCCACTTTGAACAGCGTAGACAGCGAACCCACCTTCAGGCCCGGCAAGTCCATGCGGCGGATCTTGGCGAAATCTTCGTTGGTAAGCACCGGCGCGCTCAATTGCACGCGACGACAATCGCTGGGTTGTGGTTCCAGCAGATTGCCTTCCGAACCCAACCACATTTCCGATGAGGTGATGATCTCTTCGCGAATCGAATCGATGGGCGGATTAGTCACCTGCGCAAACAACTGCTTGAAGTAATCGAACAGCAAGCGCGACTTGCTGGACAACACCGCCAGCGGCGTGTCGTTACCCATCGAACCCACCGCTTCAACGCCATCGCGCGCCATGGGTGCGATCAAGATGCGTTGATCTTCAAAGGTGTAACCGAAAGCAATTTGGCGTTGCAGCAGCATGTCGTGATCAGGCAGCGGCACTTCCGGCGCCGCCGGCAGATCCTTGAGCTGGATCATGTGTTCGTTCAACCACTGACGATAAGGACGTTGGCTGACCACTTCACGCTTGATCTCTTCATCATCGACGATGCGGCCCTGTTCCATATTGATCAGGAACATGCGGCCCGGTTGCAAACGGCCTTTCTGCACCACGTCTTCTTGTGGAATGTCGAGCACGCCAGCTTCGGACGCCATCACCACCAAGTCATCCTTGGTCACCCAGTAACGCGAGGGACGCAAGCCGTTGCGGTCGAGAATCGCGCCGATCTGCGTACCATCGGTAAAGGCAACACAGGCCGGGCCATCCCAGGGTTCCATCAGACTGGCGTGATATTGATAAAACGCACGGCGTTCATCGTCCATGGTCTCGTGAAGGGACCAGGGCTCGGGCACCATCATCATCACCGCATGTGGCAACGAACGGCCGGCCAGCACCAGCAGTTCCAGCGTGTTATCGAACATTGCCGAGTCGGAACCATTGGGATTGATGATCGGCGGAATCTTGTCCATGTCCTCGCCGAACAATTCGGATCTGAACTGCGGCTCACGCGCACGCATCCAGTTGAAGTTGCCGCGCAGCGTGTTGATTTCGCCGTTGTGTGCGATGAATCGATATGGGTGCGCACGATCCCAGCTCGGGAAGGTGTTGGTGCTGAAGCGCGAATGCACCAACGCCAGCGCGGTTTCCATGTTGGGGTCGCGCAGGTCGAGAAAGTACTCGTCCAGTTGACCCGTGGTGAGCATGCCCTTGTACACCAACGTGCGGGTGGAGAAGCTGCACAGGTACCAGGCTTCAGCGCCACCCAACGTCGAAGTACGCAGGTCGGTGTAGGCGCGCTTACGGATTACATACAGCTTGCGCTCGAATTCCTGTTGATCCTTGATCTCGGCGCCACGACCGATAAACACCTGGCGCATGAACGGCTCGGCGGCCTTGGCGGTATCGCCCAGCATCGAGTTATCTGTGGGCACCGTACGCCAGCCCAACAACACCTGGCCTTCGGATTGAATGATCTGTGCGAATTTGGATTCCAGGCTGCGGCGCAGCGTGGCGTTGCGCGGCAGAAATACCAAACCGCAGCCGTATTCGCCTTCGGCCGGCAGCTTGATGCTGAGTTTTTCGCAGGCCGCCGCCAGGAACTTGTGCGGCATTTGCATCAGCACGCCGGCACCGTCGCCGGTATTCACTTCGCTGCCGCTGGCGCCGCGGTGGTCGAGGTTCTTCAACACCTCGATGCCCTGCTGCAGAATGCGATGGGTCTTGCGGCCCTTGATATCCGCCACGAAACCCACCCCGCAGGCGTCGTGTTCGAACTGCGGGTCGTACAAGCCCTGTTTTTTCGGCCGCGTGGTCATGTGCTGACTGTCGGACGAAACAGCAGGTGCCACGGCGGGCGACACTGCATCAACTTCGGGCTTGAAAGGCGTGGTCGCGGACATCGGATTACTTACCGGTTAGCAAAGCGGGGGTTGGCCAGTTTACGGGCCTTGCGCCCTTAGCTAAAGGGTTTTTTTGTTATGAATATCGGGGACATGCTAGCGATTTAGCCGCTTTTTGGGTCGCAATGGGGTTTCGTCAGTGACGTATTGGTGCGCAATCGCGCTGGGGCATCCCAACCTGCGTGCGCCGCTGGCGCCTGCGACATTGCACATCCATGTGTGGCAAAAAAAGAGCGCCGCCTGCGGGGGAAGAACGCGAGGCGGCGCTTAATTACGAACCAAGGGCGACTAGTTGCGGTAGTGCACCGAGTCACCGTTAACCAAATTCAAGAGGCAGCAATTCAAAAGACCATGGATCAAGATGCGATGGGCAACTCCACCGTCTCCATTTCGTATCCCATCACTTCGCGCGACACCGGGTCGAGGATGGCCTTAAGTCTGCCTACGGAATCCTCAGCCGCAGCTTGATTCAGCCAAGCGGCATTGCGTCGCGCCGGTTCCAGCGCTACTCGGCCATCCGCATGCCGCACCAACAGCATAGTGCCGGTGGCCACGAAGTCGCGCAGCGCGGCCGGCGTGTCCGGCGTGCCGTCCGGCAACACCACCGCGATGATTTCGGGGTGAGTACCTGAACGGTGTATCTGGCTTTGCATGATGGTTGCTCGTTTACAGCAGGGTTAATCCGATCTTGAAATCATACAAAGCAAGCCGCATGCCAAACCCTAAGGATCGTTAATTAGTCTTGTATATCAATGATTTAATGCTCCACTTAAACTCATTGAGATGGGGGTCGCGGTGACAGAATTTGTCGCTAATGGACAGAGCCCACCATGCCTTATGTCAGAGTGAGACGCACAGCACACAGACAGCGTCGGGTACCCGGCACCATCGATCGCTCACCTTCAGGCCATGGTTCCCATGTCAGACCCAAACACTCCTTCCACCCAGGCGCAGCCCGCACGCCGGTTCTTCGACCGCAGATCCAGCGCCCCCACCCTGGTCGGCGTCGGCAGTCAATTCGAAGGCAGCCTGGATTGCCCCGGCGACTTGGCCGTGGCGGGAACAGTGCTCGGCAAAGGCCAAATAAAGGGCACGCTCACCCTGTCCGACACCGGCCATTGGCAAGGCGAACTGCTCTGCGCACATGCGCTGCTGGCTGGTAGCTTCGACGGCCAGCTAGTCGTGCACGGCAAACTCGAAGTCCGCGCCACGGCCCGCATCAACGGCCACATCACCGCCCAACAAATCGCCATCGCCGAAGGTGCGGTCATCGAAGCTGAAATGACAGTTCTAAGCGGCGCGCCAATTCAGCGGTTTGAGGAAAAACGCACTAGCTGAAAGCGCCGCAGTGATCTTGCTGCTGGTATGACTACTTGGTTTTGCGTTTCGCTCTCGGCTTTGCTTTGCCACCAACAAGCTTTTGCTTGGGCTGCGCAGCCAATCCCAAGAAATTCTCCTTGCTCACCACAGCCCGACCACTCTTCGCTTCCAACTCCTTACGTGCATTGCCGGCAATGCTGCCGCCTTGTTTAGCCGCGCTGCGATTAGGCACAAAACCTTGCGCTTGTTTCTCACGTGCAATCTCGGTGGTGCTGGCTTCACCCAACATGGTGAAGATCAATTCCAGATCGGTCATATGGTCACGCAACTTATTACCGGTTTTAACTGCATGCAATCCTTTGTAACGACTATGCGCACCCGGCGTCAGGCCAAATGTCGCGCGGGCAATTTCAGCGGTGAGAATCGCGTACTCCTTGCCTTGCTTTACCCCACGAGTGCGCCACTCGTCGGTCAACTGGCCACGTATCGCAATCGAGCGTAACCGCTTCTCGATCCACGCTTGCGGATAGCCCTTGGCCTGATACAACTCACGCGCCCGTGCGCTGGCCAACTCTGGATTCTCAATCTCCTTCACCCTCTCGTAACCCACCTGCGCCAACCAGCGTTTGAACGGTTCGGCCTTGGGTGAGGGAATGCTTTGAATAATGCGAAACAAACCTTCGGCATTGGCGCAATTAGCCTGCTGAACACCACCTTCGGTTTCAATGCGAAGGGGGGTGGCAATTTGCCCCCACCCTTTGGCTAACTCCTTGTCGCGACGACGTAAATCCTTCACGTAGCCTTCCGGCTGCACCGAATCAGTCAATGCGGCCACTACATCGACAATGGCAAACCACCACTCCTGGTTATGCCAAGTGCGGCGGATGGATTGCTCCTGGAACAACACGATGCGTTCGGCTTGGGGATTGGTCGCGCTTGCTTTCTTGTTCATGGCTTCACTCCTTGTTCAAAGTCTCGCCCGCCATCAGCGTTAGACGCCTGCTCATTAAATCCAAAGCGTTCAATGCCAACTGTTGAAATAACTGTCTGGCTTGGTCGTCAACATAGCCACCGACTGTAAACACCACATCTATTGAGGTTGAACCGCCGCCGT
>JANMSB010000337.1:0-5429 GCA_031388915.1 Pseudomonadota bacterium
CTCGCGGTTGCAGGTATGGCGCACCGTTGCGAAGGTAAGCGACGTTTTCTACCGCCAGCGCCAGCGCATAGAGCGGCCGGCGACTAATTGGTTCCGAAGCCTAGCGCATATCCCGCCGGGAGTGGAACAGTTTGTAGATCAATGTATGCACCCGGTGGTTTCTGGTGTCATGGCGAAACTTAAGATGCGACGCCTCAGGCAAATCTATTCGTTGGCTTCTGCGCAAGCGGGTGTTTATGCTTCTAGTCACTACAAACAAGATGTACGGGGGAGCGCATGCGTGAACAACTCAGGGGCTTCGGCCGCCGGATAGTGCACAAAGAATCTGCGCGGGTGCGGCAAGCAAAGACGCCGCCGTTTGCGGCAGTCTTGCTGGTCTGCGCAATCTCTGTCAGCACGAGTATCGATGCTGCTTCAGCGACAACCCCGCTGCCGCCACCAGGCAAGACACGCTGCGATGGTCAAGCCTATGTGAGCAACAACCGGGCCGGGACCGTCGCGGTGATCGACACGCGCACCAACACGGTGACTGCGACCATACCGGTGGGCAAATTGCCCACCAATCCCACGATTACGCCGGACCGCACCCAGGTGTATGTCTCTAACGTTGACGACGGCACGATCGCGGTGATCGACGTGGGTACGAATGCAGTGGTGGCCGTGTTCACTCTGGGTGAAAGGCCAGGCGGCATGGCGTTCACCGCTGATGGCAAGCATCTGCTGGTCACGATCTTCGGCGAGAAGTTGCATGAGCCCTCGGCAGGGCGGATGACCCCCGGTGGCGTGCGCCTGACGAATGCCGAAACACCGCCGGACGCGCCCGGCGGCGTGCGCATCATCACGCTCGCTACCGGCGAGATCTCGCCATTGATACCGCTCCTGATTCAGCCGGAGCGTGTGGTGATCACTCCGGATGGGCGCCATGCGTACGTCAGCAATCTTCGCGCTGCGGCCATATCGGTCATCGACATCAAACGCGCGGCGGTGATCCACATCATCAAGACTCCCGACTTGCCCTACAACTTCGCCATGCACCCCAATGGCAAGAAGCTATATGTGGGACAAAGCGCGTCCAACCAAATTTCCGTGATCGACACCGCGACCAATCAAATCGTCGACACGTTTAAAGCTTCGCAAGGCGTCAACGGCATTGCGTTCAGCCCGGACTACACGCGGCTGTATGTGACGAGCGTTAAGGCCAACAAACTCCAATACATCACGCTCGCCACCGGCGAGGTGTCAGCACCGGCCGAAGCGGGCCAAGCGCCGGGCTTTCTCCGCCTCACGCCGGATGGTCGTCGCGGCTATATCGTTCACCCCTACGGAAACACCGTGTCGGTTTTCGACCCGGCGACCCTGGCTATCGCCAACACCATCACCGTGGGCCAAGCCCCGACGGTGATCGCCGTTTGCGGTGCACCGTGATGCTTGAATCCTGCGCTGGCTTCTATGGAACAGGGCGTTTACTCTTCTAGCCTGTCCGCCTACGTTGCCGGGTAACGAAACGAGCAGGCCGATACCGGCAGCAAGAATTCGTGGTGCGTGGATTTTTTGAACTAGATTGAAAGATGAGGTGCCAGGTGGCTGATACTTTACAAACTGCGTCGCAAGGTGTGCCGTTCCGCATCACCAATCCCGAGAGGATTCCGACCAAGCGGTATTACGACGAGGAGTTCTATCGCCTGGAGTGCGAGAAGCTGTGGCCGCATGCATGGCAGATGGCTTGTCGCCTGGAACAGATCCCCAATGTCGGCGACTTTGTTGAGTACAGCAACCTAGGCAAGTCGGTCATCGTCGTGCGTACCAAGGAGGGGGTAAAGGCTTATCACAACGCCTGCCGCCATCGCGGCGTCAAGCTCGCCATGGGCCATGGCAACTGCGAGACGCAGGGCTTCATCTGTCCGTTCCACGGCTGGCGCTGGAACATGGATGGCAAGAACACCTTCGTCTATGGCAAGCACATGTTCAGCGAAGGCCAACTCGACCAGGCCGACCTCGCCTTGCCGGAATGCCGCGTGGAAGTATTCATCGGCTGTGCGTACATTAACTTCGACAATGATGCACCGTCGTTTCGCGAAACCCTGGGACCGCTCGCCCCCGGCCTTGAGGCCTACAACACCGACAAGATGCGCGCCGAATGGTGGTATGCCACCGTGCTGCCCGCCAACTGGAAGATCGCGATGGAAGCTTTCATGGAGGGCTACCACGTGATGCGTAC
This sequence comes from Pseudomonadota bacterium, assembly GCA_031388915.1. Taxonomy (GTDB): domain Bacteria; phylum Pseudomonadota; class Gammaproteobacteria; order Steroidobacterales; family Steroidobacteraceae; genus CAILZL01. Next base: position 2,219 of record JANMSB010000337.1, read on the forward strand.
CCATCCGCAACTGCAAAGCGCTGTGCCGATGTTGTACAACAATCTGTACGGCAAGGACACCGGCGGCATCGGTCTGCCAATCAATCCGAACCTGAGCGTGCGCGAAAATATCCTGGCGCAGGTCAAGCATATGGAGCTGCTGAGCGTGGGCATGGCCGGCATGTGCCACGCCAAGGATGTCGCTGTGGCCCAGTCGATGATCGATGTCCCCGGTCTGCCCGAAGACCCCATGCAGGCGATCATGATGTGGTACGGCATGCTCAACCACCAGGTCACCGAGCAAGGGCGTGCACGCGGCGAACCGACGCCGGATCTGAACACAATCGCCATGAACACGCCGGTCAAGCCGATCGAGTTCCTGTTCCCGCACACCTTCCTGTTGCCGTTCCTGTCCAGCATGTCCGGCTATCGTATTCGTCCGCTGGGGCCGGAAAGCTGCCTGTTCGAACTCTGGTCGCTCACCCACTTCCCCGAAGGGCAGGAGCCGAAGCCACCCATGGAGCCGGTGATGCTGGCCTATGACAGCGAGAAATTCCCGCAGATTCCGCAGCAGGACTATTCCAACATTCCGCGCCAACAGGTCGGCCTGCATGCCGAGGGCTTTGAATTCATGCGTCTAGGTAAGGACATCGAAGGACTGATCAGCAACTTCCACCAGGTGCTGGATGGTTATCTGTCAGGCGCTTCACCCAAGCGCCTCAGCAAGGCGATAGCAGAGCTGAGCGGCAACTTCGACGGGCCGATCAAGAAGCTCGACCTTTAGAGCATCAGCAAGGTGGCGGCAAGCGGAATAAAGCCGCGCCGCCACGCAGTATTAACACTGCCCATCATTCCGTCGCCGCGTGACCGCCAGGCGCTTTCACGTCCAGTTCCTTGGCGGCAGCAAGACGCAGTTTGGCGCCCTCGGTCGGCGCCGGCGGTTGCTCCGGCACGCTGGGCGCCGGCTGGCCGCGACGCTTGGCCTCGAACTCCATGCGCTTCATGAGGATGTCAATCGCATCGGGCGTTACGCCGGACATGAGCGGCAGTATCGGTAAGGCACGCTCCACGCGTAGCAACGTTGCGCCGCCATCGATGCTGACGTCGCCGACGAAAATCTCCTTACCCACAAACGACAGCGTGGCCTTGCCTTGGGACCACGGTGCGCCTTTCGGCACGACCAAGCGGAACCCCTCGGGGTGCGGATGGTATTCACGCACGCGGATCGGCAGGGGGTAGCCATTGTTGTCGAGCAGCGTCAGATGCGCCGGTAGTTTCTGTGTCAACGCGGTCTCGGCCATTTCCTGCCAGGTGCTTTGTGGCCATTGGGGCGCTTCGCTGGGCTTGCCCGCAGGTGTGGGATCCGAGGTCGGATAGAGTGTGTCGGGAGCGGCGCGCCACTCCAGCGGCTGTTCATCCATCGCCGCCCGATTTTTCCACCAGCGAATATGCGCGGGCGCGATGCACACCAGCATGCGCGTCAGATAGTAGCGTTTGTGCTGGCGAGTATTTTCCCAGTCGACCAGGTCGGGGTTGATGTTCGGCGAGAAGATCGTCTCGGCCGCGTAGCGAATCAGATTGGTCTGCAGGTCTGCATCCCGCACGGCTGCGCGACCCGCGATCGAGATCACAGGGTCTTCTGCCGTGCCTTCGATCAACAGACCCACCTGCGGATTCTTGCGCGCCCGTTCTGCCTTCGCCGGATACGCCAAGCCCGTGCCAATATCCAAGGTCTGCAGGTCTGCGCTCGGAAAGAAAAAGGTGGGGGTATCGATGGGAACCCCCGCACCGCTCACGGTGGCGTACTCGGCAATCGCGCGCGTTCGGATGAGACGCACGACGTTATCGGGGAGATGTTGAAGATATTCACTCATGATTGGCCCTGATGCCCCACTGTTTGCGAGCATCGTACTGCCTTTGGAGCAGGTCGCGAAGCCGGATCGCAATCAATCACTGAAGGCTTTGGCCCGCGCCCCTCGATCGCCGCGAATTACCATGGTGGCCAGCAGTCCGCTGACGGTAATCATTGCCATGCCGATCCAGGATGCCCACACCAGCGCGTCATGCCATAACCAGTAGCCCAGTAAACTGGTGAAGATCACTTGCGAATAGCCGAGCATGGCAACCAGCAAGGCATGGCCGCGCTGAAAGGCCATGGTGTAGAGCACTTGTCCGATGGTTGCCAGGACGCCGGTGCCTAGTAGATAGAGCAAACCGGTGGCGTCGATGGAGCTTGGCTGGCTGACGACAAACCACGGCAGCGAGGCCATGGTGACAAACAACGTGAAATACAACACCACACGCCACGAGGGTTCCTGCAAGTTGGTTAGAGCGCGAATGTTGAGCGCCGACGAGGCGGCTGCAACTGCGGAGACCAAGCCAAGTATGACGCCGAACATTTGCGAACTATCGTAACTGGGGCGCAACAATAGTACGACGCCGCATAAGCCGCCCAGCAGGGCGAGTACCAGTATCGGATGTGGGCGCTCGCGATTTATCACCAGCAGCATGCCTCCCAGCAACAGCGGCGATAGATAGATGAGTGTGACCGCAGTGCCGAGCGGCAGGCGGCTGATGGCGCCGAAAAAAGTGATCATGGAGCCAAAGCCGACAATGCTGCGCGACAGGTGCGCTTTCCAGTGCGGCGTGGCGAGCGGCAAGCCACGCCAGCGCAGGACGGCATAGATCAGGAGCAGCGAGATCAGGCCGCGATAAAAAACGATTTGTCCCTGCGGTACGCCATGCGTGGCCGCCAGTTTGATGCAAGCAGCCATACATGCAAACGCCAAATTGGCGGCAATCGTCAATAGTGCGGACATGAGTGCCTGTTGTGGTGAGGCGGTGAGAGCGTCGTTGGCTGTGTCGACATATTAATCGTCATCATAAGGAGCCCCCACGCCGTAGCCAACCTCGTCAGCCAAATCAGTCGGCATGGCGTTCTGATTGTTAAGCGCAGGGCGCGATTCATCGCGCCGGTCCGAGTGCTGAAAAACCGTGGTTTCGGCTTAAGGAAGTGCCATTCACCCTAGGCCCTACATGTCAGACCCTGTAAGATGCCGGCCGTCCTAAACTCGCCATTGTTGACATCATGACCGCTTCAATCCTGCAAAACGTCGAACTCGCTCCGCGCGATCCCATCCTGGGTATTACCGAAGGCTTCAATGCCGATACCAACCCTGCCAAAGTGAACCTGGGCGTGGGTGTGTACTACGACGATAACGGCAAAGTACCG
>JANMSB010000352.1:0-15268 GCA_031388915.1 Pseudomonadota bacterium
GAGCAAGTGCCCAGTATCGGTTGCGGCATTAAGTGGCAGGCCGGGAATGAACCCGTTTATATATAGATTCATGCATAGAGAATGACTCAACTTCAGTCAAACGCGGTATCCAATGTCAAACCAAAAAACCGGCTGGCTCGCCACAAAACCCATTTACGATTTGCACGAGGATGAAACCGGTCCACAGTTGAATCGTACGTTGGGCGCAACGTCGTTGGTGGCGCTGGGTATTGGCGCCATTATCGGCACCGGTATTTTTGTATTGACGGGTGTGGCGGCTGCACAGCACGCCGGTCCGGCATTGGTGTTGTCGTTCCTGCTGGCGGCAGTGGCCTGCGCGTTTGCCGGACTGTGTTACGCCGAGTTGGCAGCGATGATTCCCGTCTCCGGCAGTGCGTATTCGTATTCCTACGCCACACTGGGCGAGTTCTTCGCCTGGTTCATCGGCTGGGATCTGATTCTTGAATATGGATTTGCGGTCTCTGCCGTGGCGGTGGGATGGTCGGGCTACGTGAATAGCCTGCTGATGCAAGTTGGTATTCATCTACCCGATGCACTTACCAGCGCGCCGCTGGCCAAGGGCGAGGGACATTTTGCGATTACCACTACCAACAGCATTATCAACCTACCGGCGATGATCGGCGTCGGCTTGGTGACGTGGTTGTGCTACATCGGCATTCGCCAGTCGTCCTGGGTTAATAACCTCATCGTCGTTATCAAATTGTCGGTGATTGTGTTGTTCATCGGCTTTGGCGCGTTCTATGTTTCGGTGGATAACTGGATACCGTTCATTCCCGAGAACGTCACCGGTGAATACGGCAAATTCGGCTGGAGCGGTATTGCCCAAGCCGCAGCAATTATTTTCTTCGCTTATATCGGCTTTGATGCTGTTTCGACTACCGCGCAGGAAGCCAAGAACCCGCAGCGCGACATGCCCATCGGCATTCTGGTGAGTTTGGTTATCTGCACCATCCTGTATGTGGCGATGGCAGCCGTGATGACTGGCATGGTGTCGTACACGGAACTCAACGTGCCCGCGCCGGTGGCAGTAGCGCTGGATCATCATCCCGAGCTTAAGTGGTTATCGGGGCTGCTGAAACTCGGCGCTATTGCTGGCATTACGTCGGTGATGTTGGTGATGATGCTGGGTCAGCCGCGCATTTTCTTCGCTATGTCCAAGGATGGATTGTTGCCACCGGTGTTGCAGAAAGTGCACCCCAAGTACCAGACACCGCATGTGGCAACGCTCATAACCGGAGTCATCGCCGCCATCGTTGCCGGTGTGTTTCCCATCGGCTTGCTGGGTGAGTTGGTGTCCATCGGTACACTGTTGGCGTTTTCGATGGTGTGCTTGGGTGTGTTGGTACTGCGCTACACCAAGCCGAATCAGCATCGTCCCTTCAAGGTGCCCGCGCCTTGGTTTACGTGTCTGGCCGGTGTGGTGGTGTGTGGCTTTATGATGTACTCGTTGCCCACCGATACCTGGATTCGCTTGTTGGTGTGGACGGTGATTGGTGTACTGATCTACTTAGGCTACGGCCGCCGACACAGCGTGCTGCGTAAGACTCAGCGCTTGCCGTAGTGTCGGCTCTTGACGACGGGTGCTCATACGGCGCCTTACACAAAACACAGTGACTATGTGTATGACGCGCTGATTGCGCGCAGCAGCGCGACGCATCTGCTTTATCGAGGTGCGTTTTGGGTTCTCGATATGGACATTGGACTGCAATCATCGTAAATCATAGTTGGTATATGACTTGCTAATCTCCTTACAATGACTGTTCGGAGTTGAGTCGTTGTTATGCCAGCACCATCACTTAAATTTCTCAAGACCTTTCACGTCGCCGCCAAGCGCCAGAGTTTCAAAGCGGCGGCGGATGAACTGTGCCTTACGGCGTCAGCCGTCAGCCAGCAGATGAAGATGTTGGAGAGCCAGCTTGGTTTGAATTTGTTTGAGCGCGGCCCGCGTTCTCTGAAGCTCTCTGAGGCCGGTGCGTACTATCTGGAGAACATCGATTCGCTGTTCTCACGCATTGAGTCAGTGACCGAGCAATTGCGAGAACGCTACAGCCGCAGCGTCGTGCGGCTGCAAGTGACGCCATTTTTTGCCAGCGAGTTGCTGTTGCCACAGCTCAACTTCTTCAGCCAGATGCATCCAGAAATCGACTTGCAGATAGTCACGCGCATGATTGCCCGCGCTGAGCATGCGTCGGATGCCGATGTGTCGGTGGTGGTCGGCTCCGGACACTGGTCCGATCTGAAGAGTATTTGCCTGTTCCCACAGAGTTTTGTGCCGGCATGCGCACCGCAGCAGTTACCCAAAATGGGCATTCGCAAGGCCGCTGATTTATCCGCACACACGCTCATAGCGCACAACACGCGCTTGTCGTTGTGGGATCAATGGGCGGCTAAGTACGGTTTGGATGAATTAAAACCTCGACAACTGATTCGCTTCGATTCCATGTCGGCGGCAGTACACGCCGCGGAAACGGGCGTAGGCATTGCCTTGGTGTCGACGCCGCTTGCTGCGGGGCGATTTGCCGCAGGCACGCTGGCCAAGGTGCTGGATGCCGAGTACCTCACCGGTGAAAACTACTATCTGGTCGTACGTCCTGACGATCACCAGCGGCCTGCGGTACGCACCTTGATGAACTGGCTGGTGCAACAGTCGGGTCGCTCATCCGAGGCTAAGGAGTACTTGGCCTAGCACAACGAATCATCGTTTGCCGCGCCGCTGGCAAACTCATACCTTCTCGCCCGTCGAGATTCATCGCGTGGGGTTGCCATGAATGAATACTCCGACACTCAAAGACAATAATTTTGGTCCGGGGGTGGAGGAGATGAGTCATGGTTATTATCGCAGTGGTGTTTCTAGTAGGTGTTTCGTTGCTTCTGGCGTTGCAGGCTGGCGCTGAAAATTGATAGTGGCAATCAGTCCACTTTGTTCTTAAGTGGACGCAGCAGTTGGGTGGTGCCGTTGGGTACGTATCACGCCCACAGCTCAATCGAAAGATTAGTTGTGGGCAGGCTGCCGCAAGTGCTCCAGCAACAGTTTGGCTGCCGCATGTAACTCGCCTTTGCGGGTGCATAGCAGCAACTGACGTTGAGCCCAGTCATTACTCAAGGGAATGTAGGTGAGTCGCAACGATTGCAGGTAAGGCGTGCTGGCCGCGCGCGGTACGATGCTGATGCCAAGTCCGGCGGCCACCATGGCGCAGGCGGCGTCGAAGCTGGTCACTTGAATGCGCAGATTCATTTGTTTGCCGGCATCGGCAGCCGTGCGTAACAACAAGTGATGCAATGAACTGTCGGCATGCAGGCCGACGAAGGGCTGATCCAGCACTTGCTCGAAGGACACCCGTGCCTGCTGACTTAAGGGATGATCGGGTCGCATGACCAACACCAGTTCATCGGTGCGAAACGGCACGGTGACCAACCCAGCTAGCGCCGGTTGTTCACTCAAGATGCCTAAGTCGGCGCGATTATCGGCCACGGCTTGCGCAATGGTGCTGCTCACTTGTTCTTCGAGTTGAATCTGCACTTCGGGATGTTGCTTCACAAAGCTCGCCAACGCATCGGGCAGGAACTCCACAATCGCCGAGATGTTGGCGAACACGCGCACCTGACCGCGCACGCCCGAGGCGTGCTGGCGCAATTCATGTTCCAATTGATCGGCTTGATACAGCAGTGCGTTGGCTTTAGTGAGCAGGGCGTGCCCCGCCGCCGTCAGTTCCACACCTTTCGCGCCGCGCACCAGCAACGCCGTACCGAACTCGGTTTCTAATTCCGATAAGCGTTTGCTGACCGCCGAAGCCACGGTGTGGGCGCGTTCGGCGGCCTTGGCAATACTGCCGGCTTCGGCAACGGCCACGAATAATTCCAAATCGCGAAAATCAAAGCGCAAGGCGCGGTTCTCGACATAGGTAAGTAGTCGCGCATCCTTAACGCGATTGGGGGGAACAGGCAAGCCATGGCTGGGTAAGCTGCACGGCCCCGAGCACCCGGACGTATTCAATGGCGTCGGTATGCATACCACCTATTGACAGCACCCTACCCCAATACCCCAATATGTAGTGGTCGAAGGTGCCCGCAAGGGCTCAATAGGGAAGTCGGTGCGAGCCAAGCCAGGTGCTTGACGCAATGCCGACGCTGCCCCCGCAACTGTAAGCGGCGAGTGAATGACAGCAATAAACCACTGAAGCAACGGCTTCGGGAAGGTCGTCATTCACGTTGACCCGCAAGCCAGGAGACCTGCCTGCGACAGATCACTCGTGTCAGCCGGGGTGTGCTGTTACGCAGTCGTGGGTCTGTGGCAATCCGTCCGCAACCTATGCTGCTGCAATCCGCCCCCTTCAACTTCTCCGGGGTGGAGTCATGTCAGAAGCTGTTTTGTCTATTGCCGATCGAGTAACGATCGGGTCTATCGTCGATCGGATAACGATCGAATCCATTGCCGATCAAGTGATGATCGAGTCTATCGCCGATCAGGTCACGGTCGGACCCGTTGCCGAACCACAAACTGCCGCGCTCGATTTTGAATTCGATGTGCCGGCTAGCCGTGCGGCTGTTCAGTCTGCCTTTGCATTAACGCTTGAGCGCAGCCGCGATGCGCTGCTCACGGACTTTGGTCGCGCCACGTTGCAGGATCGATACCTGCTGCCTGGTGAGAGCTTTCAAGATCTATTCGCGCGCGTGGCCAGCGCCTATGCGGATGATCAAGCGCATGCGCAACGCTTGTACGACTACATATCCAAGTTGTGGTTCATGCCCGCCACGCCCATCTTGAGCAATGGCGGTACGCAACGCGGCCTGCCGATTTCCTGCTTCCTGAATTCGGTGCCCGATAATCTCGCCGGTATTGTTGATGTGTGGAATGAAAACGTGTGGTTGGCCTCGCGTGGCGGCGGCATCGGTACTTACTGGGGAAATGTGCGCGCCATCGGCGAAACCGTGAAGGGCTGTGGTCAGACCTCGGGCATCATTCCCTTTGTGCGCGTGATGGATTCGCTCACACTGGCCATTTCGCAGGGCTCGCTACGGCGCGGCTCGGCGGCGGTGTACTTGGATGTGCATCATCCAGAGATCGAAGAGTTCTTGGAGATTCGCAAACCTTCCGGCGACTTCAATCGCAAGAGCCTCAACTTGCACCATGGCGTGAACATTACCGATGAGTTCATGGAGGCGGTGCGTGATGGTACTGACTTTGCGCTGCGCAGTCCGCGCGACAGTACCGTTGTTAAACAGATTTCAGCGCGCGAGCTGTGGCAGAAGATTCTGGAAATGCGCCTGCAAACCGGCGAGCCGTATCTGTTGTTTGTCGATACTGCCAACCGCGCGTTGAGCGAGCATCAACGCCAATTGGGTTTGAAAGTCAGGCAGTCGAATTTGTGCAGCGAAATTCTGTTGCCGACCGGTATGGATCACACCGGTAGACAGCGCACGGCTGTGTGTTGCCTGTCATCGGTGAACTTCGAGATGTGGGAGGAGTGGCAGTTAGAGCCGCGCTTTATCGAAGACATCATGCGGTTTCTGGACAACGTGCTGGAAGACTTCATTCAACACGCGCCCAGCGGCATGAATCGTGCGGTGTATTCCGCGCAGCGCGAACGCTCTGTTGGCTTGGGTGCGATGGGCTTTCATTCCTTCTTGCAAGCGCGTGGCATTCCATTTGAAAGCGCGCTGGCCAAGAGCTGGAACAAAAAGCTGTTTGCTTATTTGAAGCAACAGGCCGATGCGGCTTCTTATCGCTTGGCAGTAGAGCGTGGCGCTTGTCCGGATGCACGCGATGCCGGTGTGTTGGAGCGCTTCAGTCACAAACTGGCGATTGCGCCGACGGCTTCCATCAGCATTATCTGCGGCGGCACCAGTGCTTGTATCGAACCGATTCCCGCCAATGCTTATACCCACAAGACCTTAACTGGTTCGACGGCGATCAAAAATCCGCATCTGCAGAAGCTACTTGCCAGTAGGCAGTTGGATACGCAGGACGTGTGGCAATCCATCTTGCAGCATGAAGGTTCGGTGCAGCATCTGGAACAACTATCGGAACACGAGAAGGCGACGTTCCGCACTGCATTTGAAATCGATCAACGCTGGTTGGTTGATCTGGCGGCAGATCGTGCGCCCTTCATTTGTCAGGGGCAGAGTTTGAATTTGTATCTGCGCAGCGATGTGCACAAGTGGGACTTGTTGATGTTGCATTGGCTGGCCTGGGAGCGCGGTGTGAAGAGTTTGTACTACCTGCGTTCCAAATCGGTACAGCGCGCTGGCTTTGCCGGTGTGGAAGGCGACAACACACGTCAGTGGCCGACGCGCGAACTGGCGCCAGTGGCCGAAAAGTACGACGAGTGCTTGGCCTGTCAGTAGGGGCCGCTCGCGAGCGGCCCGCAGACGCGAGGTCACACTGAAGGGCGGTTCGCGAACCGCCCCTACGAAACCACATTAAAGGCGTGATTCATCATGTTCAACCATCCCGACATCGGCCTGCTTACCGGCAGCCGCAGTTACAAACCCTTTCGCTATCCCTGGGCCATCGAATACTGGCGACGTCAACAACAGATTCATTGGCTGCCGGAAGAAGTGCCGCTGGGCGAAGACTGCAAGGATTGGGCAGTGCGCCTGTCGGATCACGAACGCAATCTGCTGACGCATATCTTTCGCTTCTTCACGCAATCCGATATTGAAGTGAACGACAACTATCTGGATCGCTACATGGGTGTGTTCAAGCCCACCGAGATCCGCATGATGTTGACCTCGTTCTCCAACATGGAGACCGTACACATCGCGGCATACGCACTGCTACTAGAGACTATCGGCATGCCGGATGCCGAGTTCTCGGCGTTCCTGGACTATCAAGCCATGCGCGACAAACACGACTACATGCAACGTTTCGGCGTGAGCAACGAAGCCGATGTTTTACGCACCTTGGCGATGTTCGGCGGCTTCACTGAAGGCCTGCAATTATTCGCCAGTTTCGCCATGCTGCTTAACTTTCCGCGTCACAACAAAATGCGCGGTATGGGCCAGATCGTGTCCTGGTCGGTGCGCGATGAAAGCTTGCACTGTGAAGGCGTAATTCGTTTATTTCACGAGTTTGCGCGCGAGACCGGTGCACTGAGCGCTGCCGTCAAAGATGACATCATGGAATCCGCGCGCACCGTGGTGCGTTTGGAAGATTGTTTCATCGATCTGGCATTCGAGATGGGGCCGGTGCAGGGCATGCAGCCAGACGATATCAAGGCGTACATCCGTTACATCGCCGACTGGCGTTTGCAGCAACTGCAATTGCCCGCCTTGTATGGCATCAAGCAGCACCCACTGCCATGGCTGACTGAAATTTTGAATGGCGTTGAGCACGCCAATTTCTTTGAAACCCGTGCGACGGAATACTCCAAAGCAGCCACTCAGGGCCTGTGGCACACCGATTCGGGTGCCTGGGCACTGTTTGAGTCGCGTGAGCGACAGCGCACGCCTGGTGACAGCTTGAGTAGATGATGTATGTGGTTGCTATTGCTGCGATGGTGCGGCTGCTTTGAGTGGACGGAGCAAGGTGCTTAGCAGTAGCGCCATCGTGCTGGCGATACTCAGCGCGGCAAACACACTGGCGTAGTTACCGGTCATGTCACGTAACATCCCACACAGATACGGACCGCAGGCGGCAATGATGTAGCCGCCACCGCTCATCATCGCGGTCCAGCTACCGGCGCCATCGGGTGAGTCGCTATAGTCGAGCGGCAGGATCAGCGTGAGTGCGAACAACGCGGCTGTGCCCGCACCCAGCAAGCTCACCCAAAGATGCGGCGCCGTTAATGGCAACCACCAAACAGCGAGCAAGCCGCTGAGTGTGCAAACACCTGCGAGAATCATTGCTGGACGACGTTCCCGCTGTTGAACCGGTAGCGCACTGACCAGCAGCGTGCCCACGATCTGCGCTAAGGCAAACAGACCGAGCAAACGGCCCGCGCTGGCCGCGCTGAGTCCGTAACCGACATAGGCTGGCGCGAGCCACGTCAGCAAGCCATAAAACACCAAGCTATGCAGGCCAAACACAAACATGAGTTGCCAGGCGCGTAGCTGACGCCACGGCAGCGTTTGTGTCGAGCGTGTTTGATGGTCGTGCGAGGGGGGAATTTGGCGTTGCCACAACCAAGCTGCCACAAACGCCAACAAGGCCCAACTACTGAGCGCGCAGGGCCAGCCCAACCAGTCGCTGAGCATGGCACTACTGCCCGCCGACAGCGCCGCACCCAAGCAGAGTGCAGTTGTCACCCAACTACTGATGCGTGCGCTACGTTTGGGAAAGGCTTGTTTCACGTAGGCGTTGAGCAGGGGGCCGAGCACGGCGATGGCAGCGCCAACTAACAATGAGCTGATGAGCAAGCTGGTTAAGTTGGCTTGCTTACGCAGCAGCGTGGCCAGTCCAATTAGTACCAGCATGCTCAATATGGTCTGTTTCAATCCGAAGCGAGCACTCAGCGGCATGGCTACCGGCGCAAACAATCCCATGCAAACTACCGGCAGGCTAGTCAGCAAGCCGACAACGCCATACGACAAATACAGATCGGCGCGCACCGATTCCAGTACGGGACCCAACGAGGCGAGTGCCAGCCGCAAATTCAGTGCGACTAACAGCAGCGCAAACAGCATGCTCGAGTCCGGACGATTGGTGGTGGAACTCACGCCGTCACAGCATCGGCATCGCGCAATTCGAAGTCGTGAGTAATGGTGGCGGTCGCGCCCAGCATGATCGAGGCCGAGCAGTATTTCTCGGCGGAGAGTTTGATCGCACGCTCCACTTTGCCGGCATCCAAGCGTTTTCCCGTGACAATGAAGTGCAGGTTGATCTTGGTGAACACCTTGGGATCAGTTGCAGCGCGTTCGGCGTCGATGTCCACCACACAGTCGGTGATGGCTACGCGTCCGCGTTTCAGGATCAGCACCACATCGAAGGCGCTGCATCCGCCCAGGCCGACCAACAACATTTCCATGGGGCGTGGGCCGAGATTGCGGCCGCCGGCTTCCGGCGCACCGTCCATCACCACCGCGTGACCCGTGCCGGTTTCGCCCAGAAACATCATGTCTTGCACCCACTTCACTCGGGTTTTCATCGGCCGCTTCTCCGCACAAATACGTAAGGCAGGTTATCCGGTCGCTTTCATTGATGAAACCTGCGGACAAAAAAAAGCCCCGATTAAGGGGCTTTTTCCAATTCGCTTTTTGTTCTTCTTCTACTAGTCAGGCCTGATGTATTTTTTTTACTACAGCCGAGGTTTACGCCTCCCCTAATCACCGCCGAGCATCCCTTCCGCGTCGGGAGCCATTTAAGGCTCTATCCCCCCGCAGCATTCACTGCAACATTGTCCCCACTTCTCTACCTGTTCGTGGGACGCGAGACTACGGGGTCTGTCGGTAGTTGTAAACACTTTCGTGACAATCAACACACAGGAAAATGCCTGTATCAACAGTTGTTTAGCGCGGTTTTGATTGTGCTTGTAAAACGGCGAAATAGTGTGCGAGGTGGTTTCATGCTGAGGTTGAGAAGTAATTGTTGCGTCCACGCAGCAAATTGAAGCGCAACAAACACCACGCGCGACAAGGTCACCGCACGAGTTTCATGCCGACGGCGCCGGTTGAGTAGCGGTGCGTGTGTTGACTTCGTCCACAGCGCGCGCCAGTTTTTTCAAGCTGGCGACCAACTGTTGTAGATCTTCCACTGCGAAGTTTCGATAGCTCTCACAGATCGAGTTGGTCATAAACGGCAACAGGCTGCGGGCCATTTTGTCGCCTGCAGGGGTGGTTTTGAGGACTAGGCGGCGGCGGTCCTGCTCGTCGGGTATCCGGGTTATCAAGCCGCGCTCCACCAAACTATCGGTAATGCGCGTGATGTTGGCAGGACTCTGATTGAGGCTGGCGCATAACTCGCTGGGGTACACCGCGCGGTCTGAAAACGAATACACCGTCATCAAGGTGCGATACTCGAGGTCGTTCAGCCCATGCGGCCGCAGCCGCTGATCCAGCGAATTGGACAACTCGCGACCCAGTTGGACCAATAGCCGTGAAGCCAGTATCTGGAGCACCGGCAGCTCGGGTACCCGCCGTTGCAGACGCTGCAGGCCGGTTTCCATTTCATTAATTTGATCGCTGAGCGATGCCATATATCAGTACCGGATAAAATATTTCAGTCCTGAAAGGGTAGCCCAGGAAATGGCTGTACCGCAAAATTTCTATAGGACTGTCTAGTTGTGGGGCCAATCCCAATCGGGCAATTCGGTATCGCCGTTGGGCACCGACAACCCCAGCTCAATGCCTACGATGCGGTGGCCACCGGCAAATATCCGTGGCCACGTAACGAGCAGCCGCTATGATTCGACACGCGTCGGCCTAGTTGCAGACGTTGCCACCCCGTAGCGCCGAGTCGCTTGCCACGCTGCGTTATGCAGACAGGCAATTGACGCTTGGGAAGTCTGATAACGTCTTGTTTTCGCTTTCAATTTAGGACGACTTTCATAGTGAAACTCACCAGCAAAGTTTTGGGCGTGCTACTGGCGCTGAGTCTGACGGCTTCCAGTGGTGCCCAGGAAGCGAAGAACCAGGACGCCAAGAACGATACGGCGGCGCGCATCCACAAAGCCCTCAAGACGCGCCTACCCAAGATCACGATTGAAAAGGTGCAGCCTTCGCAATGGCCTTGGTTATACGAAGTCGTTACCGACGGCGAGTTGTTTTACACCGACGTCACCGGCGACTACCTGTTCTACGGCAAGGTCATGGATACCCGAACGCGCGAGGATCTGACCAGCAAGCGTTGGAACGATCTAATGAAAGTCGATTTCAACACCCTGCCGCTGAATCTAGCGCTCAAGTTGGTGAAGGGCGATGGCAGCCGCAAGGTGGTGGTATTTGCCGATCCGGAATGCCCTTACTGCGTGCGTTTCGAAAGAACCTTGCAGGAAATCACCAACGTCACCGTGTATACCTTCCTGTATCCGCTGGAAAGCCTCCACCCCAGCGCCATGGTTAAATCCAAGCGCATCTGGTGTGCAGCGGACCGTCAGTCCACTTGGGCGGCGTGGATGCTGAATAAGAAAGAGCCGCCGACGGCGAGCGACTGCAACACCGAAGCGCTTAACACGCTGGTGAAACTGGGTGAAAAACTCAAAGTCACCGGCACGCCCACGTTGATCTTCGAGGACGGGAGCCGCGTACCGGGCGCGATCGACAAACAACAATTGGAAGAAACGTTGAGCAGCATCACGCCCAAGTCCAAGAGCTAGTCTTGTTGCAGCTTGCGGTGAATCAGGCTGCTGCGATACCACCTGGGTCGCTCCGGCGCGTTCGCCAGTTGCAATACGACCACGGCGTTTACTGCGGCCAGTTCGCGCGCGGCGGGGGCATCCAGCGGCAGGTTGTGAGCATCATCCGATGGTTGATTGAGATGTGCCTTCAACCATTCACGACGAACCGTGCGCATCTCGGTGCGACCATTGCGCGAGCGCAGTCCAGCGTGCAACGACAGCACGGGAATGTTGGCGCGCACTAACGGCGCCAGCGTGTCGTTCAAAATGGAGTAGTCGGGTTCATCGGCATGTATTACGCGCAGATTGGTTTGTTGTGCGGCGTTGACCAGCATCGTGCCAACACTGGATTGATCGGCGCCAACCGCCAACACATCGCTGGTGCGGGTGATGGGCAAGGGCAGGTCCAGCGCCACGCCGGCCACCATATTGCGGCTGGCAATCGGACCCGCGGCGAGCAGATCTTGTAAACCTTGTGCGCCTTTGTCGCCGGCCGTTACCGCGGCAAACAGAATGGAACGCTTCGGTCGGGTTGGCATAGCGGCAAGGCTACGCGCCATGTCGAGCAGCATCGCCACACCAACGGCGTTGTGTTGCAAACCGTTGTAGATGGTGTCGCCATTCACGCCGGCGCCACGCCCCAGGTGATCCAGATTGGCAGTTACCAACACATATTCATTCTGCAAGCGCGGATCGGAGCCGCGCACCACACCGAGCACATTGTTGCTTTCAATCCGGCGCAGACCGGTCGTGGCCGATAGATTCATCACACCCGGTAGTGCAAAGCCTTGTGCTTCGCCACTCTTGGCGGTTTGCAGCACCTGCTCGAATGAATGCCCGTTACTAAACAACTGCGCCGCGGCATCGGCGGTGAAACGAAATTTCAGTTTGAGTTCGGGAAATCGTTCGTCGGGTTGATCGTCGCTATTCAACCGGCGCATCTCGGAGACCCAGCTCATGGCAACAGCGCGCTCCCAGCGTGTTGCACCTTCGGCAACTTCCTTGCGGTCGCCAGTGTCGATTTCAATGACGCCCAGCGCGCCACGTTTAACTAGTGCTGCGTACTTCGTTGCCTGCCAGCCATAGTAACTGCGGGCTTGTCGAGCAAACCGCTCGGGTGCGCCATTCAGGATCACGGCGATGCGTCCTTGTAGTTCCAGGTCCGCAAAGTCGTTGTACTTCAGTTCCGGCGCCTCAATGCCAAACCCGGCAAACACCAGCGGCGCGGTGAGTGCACTATTGGCATTAAAAAAGTTTGCCGACGGTAGGTAGTCCTTGCTGAATTCAAAGTTGAGCGTGGCGCCATCGCGACGCAACGAGGCCGAAGACCCTGGCAACACCACCGTGGCTTCAATCAGCGAAACGGCCTGCAAGTAGCTGCCGTCGCTTTTGCTGTCGCCCTGTAGATCACTAATGGGGGTCAGGCCATACTGCCGAAACTGTGCGGCGACATAGGCGGCCGCCAATTCATAGCCGCGCGAGCCCGTGGCGCGGCCTTCCAGCAAATCGCTGCTAAGGAACTCGGCATGAGCGCGGATGGCTTGCGCATTCAACACCGGCATTGCGTCGTGGTTCTGCGCTTGCGCACCGGCCACGTATAGACCAAGTGCTAGGCAGGTAGTGATAAACGTACTTGGTTTCATTGATGGAAATGAGTCCCTAACATCCGCCAATGCTAGCACCGTTCAGGCTGTGGTGATTGCTGCTCGGGACCGACAGTCTTGCGTGAGCCAGCTCAGCGCTCCATGATCCGAAAAACAAAGTGGAGATAGACTTGTACGGAACCCGCCAATCAGTCGCTGCGTTCGCCGTCACGATGCTGGTGTATTTGACAGGCTGTGTGTCGTCGCCGGTGCATGAGCCACAAGTTCAGGGGCCACAGTCGGACAACCCGCCAGTGCAATATCCTGAGCCGACTCCAGTGCTTCCCGAATCGCTCATTTCAGAGCCGGTCGTCACGGCCGCCTTCCCGGGTGTCGGCGACGAGATTGCCCTGCGGGCTATTTCACTGGTGGGTAAACCCTATCGTTATGGCGGCGCCGACCTGCAAGGCTTCGATTGCAGCGGCATGGTGTACTTCATTCATCTAGCCTTGGGCATCGAAGTGCCGCGCACCGCCGCCGATCAACAACGTGCCGCGATGAGCGTGACCAAGTCGGCGCTGCAACCAGGCGATTTGTTGTTCTTCAGAACCACACGCGCCACGCGTACTTCGCATGTGGGCGTCTATGTGGGCGAAAATCGTTTCGTACACGCGCCGCAAACGGGCAAGTTGATTGAGTTGCGTACCTTGGACGATCAGTACTACGGGCCGCGTTTGGTGGGAACGGGAAGGCTGTATCCTGGTTCCTGAGTTAGTACGTGTTTGGCATACATGGTGGACACATGCTGCTGCCACCTCTTCTGAGTAGGAGCGGTTCGAGAGCCGCCTTCTTGCGTCATCGGATTGAGGCACAACCGTTCACAACAAGCGCTTGCTCGCGAATCCGTTCCGATGTTATCTAGCAGGAAGGGTTCTATTTACGTGCTTAAAAACGTTGGGCCTTACATCATGAGGCGCAGTTATGATCGATCTACTACCGCCCTGGCCACTTCTATCGGCCTTTTTACTTGCAAGCCTGGTATTGGCAGTTACCCCTGGGCCCGGGGTGTTCTATATCGTCACGCGCACACTGGTACAAGGCCGTCGGATCGGTCTCGCATCTGTCGCGAGCGTCGCGCTCGGCAATTTCGGAAATGCACTTGCAGCGTCGATTGGTCTTGCGGCGCTGTTCGCCGTCTCGTCACTCGCGTTCTCTGTCGTCAAATACGCAGGGGCGTTATATCTCATCTATCTCGGGATTCAGGCACTACGTAGGCAACAAACTGAAGTTCTGTCACCTATTCCGAAGTCTGCACCAATCGCTCGCGTATTCCGAGATGGCCTTGTGGTCTCCCTGCTCAATCCCAAGACCACCATCTTCTTCGCTGCATTTCTGCCGCAGTTTGTTAGTGCTGGAGCGGCGCCAATAGCTCAAAGCATTACACTGGGTTCGTTGTTTGTCGCCATTGCCGCTGTCACTGATAGTGCTTATGCGCTTACTGCCGGGGCCATCGCTCCAGCACTTGCACGCGCCCAAGGTACGCGGGCGCTTGGACGCTACCTTACTGCCGGTGCGTTTATCAGCCTGGGTGTATTCACTGCCACTGGCGGTTCGCGCAGTGGCAAGTAAGCCCAATCCGGCAATCGAGAGCATGCTTCTCGGCATGGTTGCTCGCGTTCCTCGCTTCTAGGTTCTCCTGCAATTGAGAAAAAAGTCGCAATGCAAAAATCGACACCAGCTACTAGCCCAGATGCGTACGTCGCTGCACTCAAAGACTGGCAACGCGGCTGCGTCGAGAACCTGCGCAAGGTAGTTCGTACTGCGGCAGATCTGGAAGAAGTGGTGAAGTGGGGCCACCTTGTTTATCTGTCGAACGGGCCAGTGCTGCTGATCCGCGCTGAGGAGCTGCGTGTATTGTTCGGTTTCTGGCGAGGACAACGTTTACGCGACATCGAACCGCGTTTGAAATCCGGCGGAAAGTATGAGATGGCGACCTTGGAATTGCAGGAGGGGATGACTATCAGTGCCGCAATGGTACGTCGCTTAACGAAGGAGGCGGTGGCGCTTAACGCATCGCTCGGCAATCCCACGCAGATTGCGAAGCCCAAGAAGAGTGTGGTGAAGAAGCGACCCGCGAAACGCGGGCGTACTTGACGCCGGCGTTTTCTGCCATCGTCATACCAAACCTCGTTTGACGGAAAAGCGCTCCCGCAGCCAGTAATCACGAGAGCGCTAGTACCATCTTTACCTAGCTATCCCATCAAGTCCCCACAATCCCACCATCATCCTTGGTGATGATCAGCGTCGCAGAACGCGCGCGCGTCTCGCCGTTGATGTTGGGCCACACGCTGGCGCCTTCCGGATGTTGAATGTTGACGAACAGGGTCTTGC
>JANMSB010000347.1:0-2558 GCA_031388915.1 Pseudomonadota bacterium
GATGCCGTCGGGAAAACCCGCGCTGGCGCGACTCTTTGCTACGACGGCGTGCACGCTAGCAGCAACTGTGGTGGCAACTGGCGCCGCAGCGGCCGAAGACAAGCTGGACAGTGGCATGCTCGAGGAAATTATCGTCAGTGCGCGTTATCGCGACGAGAGTGTGCAAACCACGCCAATCGCCATCACTGCCTTATCAGCCAACTCGCTGGAAGAAAAAGGCATCAGCAATGTCGAGAGTCTCGGCGCAGCAGTGCCTAACACGTTCATCGTGGTGGGTGCTGCGGGTACCGCCGGTGCTCCTACTGTGTCGATGCGCGGCGTGACGCAATCCGACTTCATGTTCTCGTTTGAACCGGGCGTGGCGGTCTACATCGATGACATTTATCGTCCTCACTTACTGGGCTCCGATCTTGACTTGGTCGACATCGATCGCGTTGAAGTGTTGCGTGGTCCGCAAGGCACGCTGTTCGGCAAGAACAGCATGGGTGGCGCCATACGCATTTTCTCCAAGAAGCCCGCCGGCACCGACGCTGGGTTTTTCGAGGTTGCGGCGGGCAATCAAGGCCGTATGGACTTCAAGGGTTCGTTCGATGTCGCCATTACCGACAACCTGTTCATGCGTCTGTCGGGTGCGTCGAAGCACATTGACGGCTACGTGAAGCTGGTTGATTTCGTTTGCCAAATGCGGGCGAACGGCACTCCCGGGCAGATTCCGCCGGGTGTCACCAGTCACGCCTATGCGGGCAATGGCGATTGTGTAGTTGGCAACGAAGGTGAAGAAGATCTGAAGGCCGGCCGCGCCATGTTCCGCTTTGTACCTTCAGATAAGGCCGAATTCACGCTGGCGGTGGACAAGACCAACAGTGACAGAACGGTTACGCCGGACGTCACCATCGCTACCATCAGTCAGACAAATGCCGTTGCGCAGGGTTTCATTCCGCCGACGGGCACCTGGGATAACCGATATCTCGCGCCCGATCGTTACACATCCTATGCGTGGCCAAATTCGCCCAACGTCAACTCGCTGTCTGAGTGGGGTATTGCAGGTACGGGCAGCTACCAATTCAACGAGCATCTGCGCGCCAAAGTTATTGTGGGGCACCGTGCTTACGATTCGGCTAGTTCGTTCAATGCCGATGCATCGCCGCTAGGCATCATCCAAAACTGGAATCCAGTGCATCATACGCAGGACTCTTACGAATTTCAGTTAAGCGGCGAAGCATTTAACGACAAGCTGGCGTGGACCACGGGTGGTTACTACTTCTCCGGCGATACCCATCTGGGCGGCCATATCATCTACACGACACTCAGCTTTGATCAGGACGATGACTTCACCGACGAAAACAAGTCGGCGTTCGCGCACGCCGTGTATGACTTGACCGATGCTTTGAGTGTGACCGCCGGCTTGCGTTACTCGAAGAACGAAAAAGCGTTCAAGTTCCATCATCTGGGCATCAGCACCGAAACTTTCAAGAATACCTTTGCCGACAGCCGTACCGACTGGACGGTGGGTGTCAACTACCAGTTCACGGATGATGTGATGGCCTACGCCACGATTGCCACCGGTTATCGCCCGGGTGGCGTCAATCCGCGTCCCATTACCGTGCCGAATCAGCTCTTGCCATTTGAGGGCGAAGAAATGACTTCGTATGAAGTGGGCGTGAAGTCGCAGTTCCTCGATAACCGGCTGCGCCTGAACATGGCTGCTTTCTATATGGATTATACGTCGCACCTAAGTCAGGGTACTTTGAAAGAGTGCGTTGACTCTCAACCTGTCAAGCCATATTTACCAACCGATGCCTGCCCTCCCGATACGCTGCTACTTGACGATGGTAACGGTGGCTTCTTTCAGTTGGCGTTACCTTGGTTCTCGTACTTCAACGACAAGGCAAGCATCCATGGCTTTGAATTGGAAGCGGCGTTCGAACCCATCAAGGGTTTGCTGATGGACGGCACAGTGGGTTACAACCATTTTGAGTCGAAGTTCAAAGATAAGACTTCACCGGCTTATCGCGATCCGGCCAACTTGCCGCAGCCGGAATGGAATATCTCTGCCGGTCTGCAGTATGCCATCGCTGCCCTGGGTGGTTCCGTCACGCCGCGTTTGGACGCGACGTATCAGAGCAAGATGACTTATAGCGGCGTTCTGGCGCTGCCGTACGATCCACGCTTTGGTCTGACGGGTCAGGATGCATACAACCTGACTGCCACGCCTAGCCGCACGCTGTTCAATGCGCGCATTGCCTATGCGACCGATGGCGGCAATTGGAACGCGAGTCTGGCTGTGACCAACCTGTTCAACAAGTTCTATTGGCAGAACAAGTTCGACCTCAGCGGCTTGGTCGTCTCCGGCATTCCCTCGAGGCCCCGTGAGTGGGTGATTACAGTGCGCCGCAATTTTAAATAAATAGCCGCGGAGTACGCGGGATGCAGGCAGTTTCCCCTTGCTTGCATCCCGCCTTTTTTTCTTGATGGTGGAGGTCTTACATGTTGTTTACACGACTTGGCACAGTAATGGCGGTGGCGGCGCTGATTTGTTCAGCGAGTTGCACGTTCGC
>JANMSB010000354.1:0-3849 GCA_031388915.1 Pseudomonadota bacterium
GTTTTTCTTCCACCAACTGAATCAGCTTGCGCTTGGATAGCACCACGTAAGTCAGATTCAAGCGCGCAAACTCGTACTGCTGCGGCAAGGGCTGCGCGAAGAAACCGCATTCCGCCAAGTGAGTAAGCAGCCAGTCGTAAAACGGACGCTGATCTTCAAACTCCAACGTGCAGATGGAGTGCGTGATGTTCTCCAGCGCGTCTTCAATGGGATGCGCGAAGGTGTACATGGGGTAAATGCACCACGTATCGCCGGTGTTGTGATGATGCGCATGACGAATGCGATAAATCGCTGGGTCGCGCAGATTGATGTTAGGCGCGGCCATGTCGATTTTGGCGCGCAGGATGTGCGTGCCATCGGCAAACTCGCCGGCCTTCATGCGCGTGAACAGATCCAGGTTCTCAGCAACGCTGCGGTCGCGATACGGGCTGTTCTTGCCGGGTTCGGTCAACGTGCCGCGATTGGCGCGCATATCTTCGGCACTCTGGCTGTCCACATAGGCATGACCGTTTTCGATCAACGCTACGGCGCAGCGATACATCCACTCGAAGTAGTTAGAGGCGTAGTACAGATTCGTGTCGCCGCTGAACTGCCAGTCAAAGCCCAGCCATTTGACGGCGGCGACAATCGAGTCCACATACTCCTGCGATTCCTTCTCGGGATTGGTGTCGTCAAAGCGCAGGTGGCAGGCGCCGCCAAAGTCACGCGCCAGCCCGAAATTCAGGCAGATCGACTTGGCATGGCCATAGTGCAGGTAGCCATTCGGCTCCGGCGGAAAGCGGGTGCGGATACGCGCCGGGTCGGGCTGCCCAGCCGCATGCTGCTGACCATCGCCCGGCTGCCCCGACCAGCGACGCAGCGAGTACTTACCCGCGTGTAAATCTTCCTCAACGATGTTGCGGACAAAATTACCGGCGAGCGCGGGCGCAGGCTGGTCTTTAGCAGAAGGGGCTTTAGCGGACATGTGCGTGTGCGTGAACTCAAAAAAAGGACGGGGAATAAGCAACGCAGTCTAACGGCCGAGGGACAGGGCAACCAGCGGTAAGTGGGGTTTGCCCACCTCTGTCATTTCGACCGTAGGGAGAAATCTTGCAGTTAGTTGAGACTCGGGTGTGAAGATGAAGCAAGATTTCTCACGGAGTTTATTCTGAGCCTGTCCCATAGGGATAACCTTGCGGCCTCCGAAAGGTTCGAAATGACAGCCGCTCAGATTTTCGTAACAGGTGCGGTCTTTGTTTCGCTGTCCTTGTGGTTGCGGTGACGTCATCACGCTGTCCCTGCAATCTGCTCATCGTCCTCACTGGCGCTTAACGGCTTCGGATTCAGGGCGACCGACTCTTTATCCGTCAGTTTGGCGAGATAAAGGCTGTCTCAGTCACTTCTGGCTTAAGGATGGCCAGGTTTCTTGGTGTGTCGATACGGGAAGCCACCCCGATCAGCATCAGCACCACTGACGGCTAGGGTGGTTTTTTGAGTCCTTTCCGAAATAGTGAAAATAGCGCCGGAAATTGAGCTTTTGCAAGGACTTATAACCGGTCATAGAAAGGGCTAAAAAATCGCTAAACAAACTCCTATCATAATGATATAAATAGGATTATGAGCAGGATTGATGCGGACATAGAAGCGGACATTTCAGCGGCATCGGACCGCGAGGAAAGTCTGTCTTTAATGGAGCCCCTGCTGATCGGTGAAAACTCACGTCACCGGGGTACCCTGACTGATTTGGCCGTCGAACTGGCTGCCCGTTCGGCGGGATTTCGGCGAAGTCTGCCGGACGGAGTCCGCGACGCACTGGCCGATCTCGTGCGTTCCATGAATTGCTATTACAGCAACCTAATTGAAGGCCACGATACTCACCCCATCGACATTGAGCGCGCTCTCAAAAACGATTACAGCAACGACCCTCGTAAGCGTGATCTTCAGCTGGAAGCGAAAGCACACATCGCCGTCCAGCAATGGATCGATGGCGGCGGGCTGGCGGGTCGCACCGTTTCAACGGAAAGCATCAAAGAAATTCATCATCGCTTTTGCGCTCTTCTGCCCGACGATTTGTTGTGGGTCGAAAATCCCGATCCTGGCAAACGGCTAAAAGTTGTTCCTGGTGAATTCCGAAAGCGGGACGTTCGTGTTGGTCAGCATGTTTCCATCAGTCCCGGCGCAGTGCCTAGATTTCTTGCCCAATTCGAACGTGTCTTTAGTCGTCTTGGTAAAACAGACTCGATCCTTTCTGCTGCTGCTGCCCATCATCGGCTGTTATGGATTCACCCGTTCCTTGACGGTAACGGACGTGTCGCCCGGCTGGTGTCGCATGCAAGCCTGTTGGAAACGTTGGAAACTGGCGGTATCTGGTCAGCGGCACGCGGGCTGGCCAGAAATGTCGCAACCTATAAAGGCCATCTTGCGGCTTGCGACCTTCAGCGCCGCAATGATCTTGATGGACGCGGAAATCTGAGTGAAGAAACACTGGTGGACTTTACGCGCTTCTTTCTTGAAATCTGTATTGACCAGATTCGTTTCATGGAAGAGCTCGTGCAACCCGACCGCTTGCGGACACGCATCCTCATGTGGACCGAAGAAGAGATCAGGCTCGGTACTCTGCCGCAGAAGTCGGGCAGCATTCTTGAAGCCGTTCTTTATCGCGGTGAACTGCCGCGTAGTGATGCCGCCGAGCTTGTAGCGACCGGCGAGCGTCAGGCACGCCGTATTGTCGCGGCTCTCATCGACAAGGGTGTTCTCACGTCTGAAGGTCCCCGTGCATCTCTGCGTTTGGCATTCCCCGCCGCGCTGGCGTCACGATGGATGCCGGGCTTGTTTCCAGATAGAGCGCAGTAAAAATATTTCACCTTTAGAAGTATGAAGGTCGTTTCTTTTGTGCTGCGAGTCATGACTAGGGTCAATGTGGAATGTTTGTGCCCAATTCAAATTGGGTGTGCCATGAATGTGACATGGATAGCTCAATATGCAGAGTAGCAAGCGCTGCAAGCGAATAAGTTTATGAACAATCGATCAACAATGCAGACTCGGTTAAAACGCGTTTTTCACCGGTAAAAACAGCCAAAATATCTCCACTCGTTCCCAAAAAAATCGCTACAATTCATCCATGCGCCCGTAGCTCAGTTGGATAGAGCACTTGGCTTCGAACCAAGGGGTCGGGAGTTCGAATCTCTCCGGGCGCACCACTTGATTTTGGTAGGGTGCATTCGTCCCTGAATGCACCATCTGGTCTGATGAAGGAGGCAAAGGATGCCCAACTACAGAAGGACTTGGTGCCCCGGCGGCACGTATTTCTTCACCGTCAACCTGCTGCAACGGCAAGACAACGATCTGCTGGTCCGGCACATCGAATCGCTACGAACGTCGGTTCGACTCACCAAGCAAGGCCATCCTTTCAAAATACACGGCTGGGTGGTGCTGCCCGATCACCTGCATTGCGTGATCGAGTTACCCGAAGGCGATGCTGATTACGCAAACCGCTGGCGTTTGATCAAACGGCGATTCTCGAATGCCGTGCCAAAGACTGACTTCCGTAGCGAAACACGTATCCGACGCCATGAGCGTGGCATCTGGCAACGACGTTATTGGGAACACCTCATTCGCGACGAAGCCGATTATCGCGCGCACATGGATTACATGCATATCAATCCGGTAAAGCATGGGTTGGTCGAGCGGGTGGTTGATTGGCCGTATTCAACTTTTCATGTGTTGGTCAGGAAGAATGTTTATCCGGAAAATTGGGCGGATGGTGGAGGCGCTTCGATGTTGGGATATGATGATTAAAGGATGGTTGTTTGACGGCGCATTCTCGAATGCGCCCTACGCGAGTTAAGCTACGACTTATTTCTCTTTGAG
>JANMSB010000444.1:0-2561 GCA_031388915.1 Pseudomonadota bacterium
ACCAACGGCCTCACCCAGCATGCTGGCCATGCGTACCGCCACACTGCGCGCAGCAATACGGCGTGGCTCCAGCATCAGGATTTTGCCCGGCCACAGGTTTGCCTCCAGTAGGGCCAGCGGCACGCCAGTGGATTTGCCCGCACCCGGCGGCGCTTGCAACACCACCGCAGAGTGCGACTGCAAAGCGTTACGCAGCTGCGGTATGGCGTCGAGGATGGGTAAGGGGTTGGCGGTAGCGTTCAATGCGGCAGTGGTGTGGACAGGTAGTTTAGTGACGGCACAGGTGCCGGGCGTTTATTGATGGGCTGCATGGGTCGCGTATTTCCTAGTGTAGTGCATCACGCTTGTTGGGCATTGCCAACGCTGGTTTAGCTGAGGTTAGGACGCTTCGACTCCGCTCAGCGACCGGAGCACGTATTCCGGTCGCTGAGCTAGTCCCACGGGGATGACCTGCGGCCCTCGAAGCGTCCTAACCTCAGCGAACAATCCGCACTCATTGTCTGCGGGCAATGAGGTTTGCCAATCAATTACTTGCACACAAGCCACCGGTTGTTCGTTGTCCCGAGGTAGGGCCTCTCGATACCCCTGCGTCTAATTTAGGGACCATGCGTTACATCGAGCATGGTCACCCTCGCCAATGCAAATCTCCGCCGAAGCTGGGTTCGCGTGCTGGTCCTCCGCGAATTGCCGCGGCTTCTGATCACCCTTTCGGATACTGCGCTTGAACACGCCCTCATCTTCCAATCCTGACCAGAGGGTAGCTACCGATGCGCAGCGCCCCGGACACGTTCGTCTGATCGGCTTCGCCTTGCTGGCGCTGTCCGCAAGCACGGCTTATTACCTGTTCATCGGTCGTGATGCCGATGCGCCTTCAGTCCTGGGCGCGCCGGCGCAAGCAGCAGATACCAAGGAACCTAAAAAAGCTGGGCCCACCATTCCGGTGCTTGCGACCAAAGTCGTTGCCGGGGATATCGGTGTGTATCTCACGGGTCTCGGTTCCGTTGCCCCGTTTAATAACGTCGTGGTCAAGTCGCGTGTAGCCGGGCAACTGATGAAGGTGAATTTCACCGAAGGCCAGTTTGTGCGCGCAGGCGAGCTGCTGGCCGAGATCGATGCGCGACCTTATCAAGTGCTGGTGGCGCAGTTCGAGGGCCAACTGGTGCGTGACGAAGCATTGCTGAAAAACGCCGTGCTCGATATGGAGCGCTATCGTTCGCTGGGCGCGACCAATGCCATTTCCAAGCAGACGTTCGCCACGCAAGAGGCGGTGGTGGCGCAGCATCAGGGCATCGTGCAGAGCGATCGCGCCCAGTTGGATAGCGCCAAACTTAATCTTGTCTATTCGCGTATCACCGCGCCGATCAGTGGCCGTGTCGGCCTGCGTCAGCTCGACGCCGGCAACATGGTGAGCACGGGCGACGGCCTGTTGACCATCACGCAGGTGGAACCCATTGCTGCGGTATTCGCCATTCCGCAGGATGAAGCGCCGCCGGTGTTAAAGAAGTTACGCGCCGGCGAAAAGCTCACCGTGCAAGCCTACGATCGCGAGCACAAGATCAAACTCGCCGAAGGGCGCCTGTTGACCGTGGACAATCAAATCGATGCGGCCACCGGCACGCTCAAATGCAAGGCAGTGTTTGATAATCGCGATGCCGCGCTGTTTCCCAACCAATTCATCAATGCGCGATTGCTGGTGGATACCAAGCGCGCCGTCACGTTGGTGCCGACTGCGGCGGTGCAACGTGGCGCCGAGCAATCCACCTTTGTTTACGTGGTCGGCGTCGATTCGGCAGTCGCAATTCGACCGGTGACGCTGGGCACGGCCGAGGGCGGCGTTGTGGAAATCATGAGTGGACTTACACCAGGTGAAACGGTGGTGTTGGAAGGTGTGGACCGGCTCGCATCGGGCAGCAAGGTCGCAGTGCAGATGAAGGACTCTCCGCGCACCGCAACAGCTCCTGCTTCATAGAATCAGCGGACATGAACCTGTCGCGCATCTTCATTCTGCGGCCAATTGCGACCACGCTGCTGATGGTGGCATTGGTGTTGATTGGCACCGTGGCCTACACCCAGTTGCCGGTGTCCGCATTGCCACAGGTAGATTACCCGACGATGCAGGTGGTCACGTACTACCCCGGCGCCAGTCCTGAAGTGATTGCGTCGTCGGTCACTGCGCCGCTGGAGCGACAATTTGGTCAAGTGCCGGGACTGCAACAACTCACGTCCACCAGTTCGGAGAGCAGCTCGGTCATTACGTTGCAGTTCGACCTGAAACTCGACATCGACGTCGCCGAGCAGCAGGTGCAACAGGCGATCAATCTGGCGCAGCCGTTCCTGCCGCGCGATCTACCGAACCCGCCGATCTACAGCAAGACCAATCCAGCCGACGCGCCGATTCTCACCCTGGCGCTCACCTCAAAAACACTGCCCTTGTCGCGTGTGCACGATTTTGCGGATACGCGCCTGGCGCAGAAAATTTCGCAGCTTCCCGGCGTAGGGCTGGTCAGCGTTAGCGGTGGCCAAAAACCGGCGGTGCGCATTCAAGTGAATCCCTTGGCGTT
>JANMSB010000507.1:0-3004 GCA_031388915.1 Pseudomonadota bacterium
ATCGGCGATGACATTGGTCACGTTGCCGCTATTTCCACCGGTCGGCACCGAGCCACCCAGCATTGCAAAGAACTGCTGGTTTGTGGTGGAGCCGGTAAAGCCCGGCGCATTGAATGTGGTGACTTGGTTTGTCGCGTCACGGAATAGCGTATTGAATGCCAGTGCGAGATGCCCACCCAGCGAGTGGCCTGTTACGTCCACTCGTTGATCGGAATCAGCACCGAGCGCGGCAAATAGCTCGCCAGTGGCAGCGACGGCAGGAGCAGACTCCAGGAAATACAGCACCCCGGCACCGGCATACAAAAACAGTCCGCTGGATGAGGGCGCTGATGACGCGCCGTACGGAACCAGACGGAATTGCGGGACCAGAACTCCTGCTGCAGAAGCCGCTCTCTGCCACCAGTTGCTCATGGCTACGATTTGGTCGTAGCCAGATCCATTTAGCGCGATGTTGGCGTCAGTTGGAACAAAGTCACCGAGTTCCAGCGTGCCGCGGGCTGCCAGAGTCAGATTTCCGTCGGCATCCCTGAACACTGTTGCGGAAAAACTCGTGCTGGTGTCGTTGTATTGAGTAATGACGTCGTAGCGAGAAGCAAAATTCACCGCCTGTGATGCCGGAAGGCCCGCGTTCCTCAGCGCAGCTTGCTGCGTGTCCGCAAGAAGAGAGGAATTGCTTAAGTTTGCATAAGCAGCCAATGCAAGTTCTGAATCTCTAAGCAATCTTGTCGTGTTCATTCTTTCACTCCATTCTGGCGGACGACCGCCGAGTAAATGTCCATTGACATTTCAGGGCATGAAAAATAAGACGGATGCAAGGCAATCAAATCTCCACCCACTCGAGAATAGATGATCTTTTCCGCCAGTATTGCATTGTCAACCTTCCGAATGATCACTGTCAGGTCTTGCCGAACTTCAGGATCATTGCGACGAATATATGTAGAAGTCTGCTTTTGAACAATTGCCGCATTTTCTGCCTCTGGCCTATCGAGTGGAATTTCGAATTTTCCAAACTTGTTTATGAGGCGAGCATGTTCCTGTTTACTTAGCGCCACAGTCCTCAGTACCTTACCTCCCCCATCCTTCGCGCATAACTTTCTCACCTCAAAATCCCAATACGCCTTTCGTCCTTCGTAGAACGCAATGATGATAATCAGGAGCGCGGCGATCACGAGCGGGATCGCGATGATCCAGCCGATCAAGCCGAAGCCGCCCGAGCGTCGCCACGTAGAAGAGATGCGTAATATGCCCCGGCAATTCAGTGTGCTGCGACCAGTTTCTTTGCTTTGCATCTGCATCTCCGATTATCAGTTCAATCCCGCCCGCGGTTGACGCCTTGCACCACTGCCCGCTTGTTTGCGGTGATCCTGTACAACCCTGCAGGTCCGGTCAAATCTAGCAAAATGGCAAGTTTCAATTATTCATTTATCAGTGATATGGGGACGGAGCCCAAATACTTTCCCGCCCCCCTCCTGCCACAGTCCACGTACTACCTTGACGATTCCCATATCAATCACTCCTTGAATAGCAAATCCGCTTGCTCGCCACGCAGGCCCGACATCCCTTTGGCACTGCGCCGCCCCTGCTTGCCCGCACGCACCGAACGCGCAACGACCGCCTCGATTTCATCCTTGAACCGCTCCACCCCCAGCGCCAGACCTTGATTCAGTGAGTCGCGGATTTCGACCAGCGTGTCCTGATCAAGCTCATATCGAAACAGATCACGGTAAGCCATCCGCCGTGCTTCCTCCGTGACGCCCAGCGCCTGATAGAGCGGATGATCCGCAATCAGCGGATCCGTCTTGCCGAGGGCATGGCACGCGTAGCTCGACCAGCGATAGTCTTCCGGACATTTCACCATCTCTGCGCGCACGGGATTCAATTCGATATAGCGGTAACAACGCAGCAGGTAGCTCTCCGCATCAACCATGCCCGATTTGAACCGCCCCTCCCACAATGTGCCGCGCCGCCGATAAACAAAATTGACATACTGGACGTAGCGACTGCCCAGGTAGCGCATGAGCTTCGACAACCCATCTTCATTTGCCGGGGTGAGCAGCAAATGAACATGATTCGTCATCAGCACGTAAGCATGTACCGTGCAGCCATAGCGGTGCGCGCCGTCTGCGAGGTGATGCAGATAGGCGTGATAATCCTCGTCGGCAAAAAACGTCGCCTCGCGGTTGTGCCCCCGCTGCACCACATGGTGCGGCACTGCCGCCATGGTTACGCGTGCTCGGCGTGGCACGACTGGTTTACCTTTTTGTTCATCGTTAACCCTGAAAAGATATTGGGCTCCGTCCCCATATCACCTTGCCAGAAAGATTGGCATATGCCGCTTCAGCCAATTGAGCTTGTTGGAACAGCGAATTAATCGATCTCATTTTTTATCTCCCTTTAGAAGCTGCGATATATTGCCAACAAAGGTATCCATTGAATACATATGCCCCTGCCCACCAACGCAATGTTCGCTCTGCAACCAAAACCTAAGCATCCGTGGTGGCCCCCCGATAAATCCACTGCCTGTAGAGAAATCCACATACCGTACCAACACTTCGTTGGTATTAGTATCTATGACCTCCTTTTCCCACCGCCATCGATTCAACAAAAGCGGGCCGGTTTTTTTAACCACCCAATTGAACCGCTGATTCAAAAAATACGTGTCGGTGTAATTCGTCATATCGCCTTGCCGCTTTGAGGATGCACCCTTATTCGCCACCAGCGTCTCCGCCACCCCCGGATTCTCAGCTTTCCACTGGTCGGGGGTCTTATAAACCCAGAACCCCGACTCGGTTGCACAGTAGTACTGATGCACCGCTACCGTAGGTATCCAATCCCAAAAGGGAATCAAGTACATCACCAACACCGCGCCCCAGCCCCAGCGCTTTGTGCTCTTGCCATTGTTCTTGGCGTGTTTGATCGCTCCGATCACCACGAAGATCGAGACCAGTAGATAGAGCGCCAACGCGCCCAGAATCACCAAGCCCATTTCGAGCCTCCGTTCTTT
>JANMSB010000520.1:0-2640 GCA_031388915.1 Pseudomonadota bacterium
GCCCAATCTATTGACCAATCTATTGAAGTGGGCATATCAGCACTGATCGCTGGCCGTGCCAGCATCGAACTCACCACTGACTTTGACAATGGCGGCGGCCATGTCCGCATCGCTGGTTGCCGGTTGATCGACATTCAAGAACAACGCGTACACCTTCACTGCCAGCACGGCAACGCCGGATGGATTATTCGGTAACCAATCGGCTGGGAACACCGAGCCATGCTCGCTGACAAATGCGGCGGCTGACCGCACCGCCGCATGCGCCTTGCGATCCGTCTCTGATTCATACGTGAAGCGCCATTGGCGGATGCGTTGGTTGATCACCGGCCGATTGTCACGCGTCTGAATACCCGCTGCTGCAAACACGCGGCAGTCATAGTCCACACAAGTCTGCGGACGCTGGGCATAAATGGAACACTTGCCGTCCTCAAACATCGGGCAGTGGCCATTCTCCAACGGGTTCATCTTGGCATGCGGATACGCCATGCCCGGCACACTGGAAAGAAACTTCACCGGCACCACATCCAGCGCCGCGTCATGCGGGCGCAGCAGAATCGAATACGACGAAGTGCAACAACCCACGCAATCGCCACAGGGCACGTCCATGCCGCCATTGCCTCGCAATGCCGCACGCGCTTGGGCAAGCCATTGCCCGAATGGGCCGGCGGCAATGATGTGGTCTGGTTGTGTGGGAAGCGGGGTATCCATGAGTCGGTGATTATCGCCCACTGCCGGATCATGCGCCGCAATTGACTGAAACGCATGCCGGCGCAATAGTGATGCTTCGCGTCGTCTCCCTTTTGCAATCAAAGGATCAGCCCATGCCAACTACATTGTGGATTGCCACTCGCAAAGGCGCGTTTCAGCTAAAGAGCGATGCTACGCGCAAGCGCTGGACACTGAAGGGGCCGCATTTTCTTGGTCATGTGATACACCATGTAGTGCAGGACCCGCGTGAAGGCGCTGCGTCACGTGTAGCCCGGCTATCCCCGAAGGGGGATCACAAAGTGTTGTTGATGGCGACCAAGACGGGGCACCTGGGCCCGACAGTTTACCGTTCCACCGATCGCGGCCGTACGTGGCAGGAGGCTAAACAGCCCCCGGCATTTCGCAAGGCCGCCGAGGGCGAAGAAGTACGCAATGTCGAACGCGTGTTGTGGCTGACGCCGGGTCACGCCAAGGAACGCGGTGTGTGGTATGCGGGCACTTCGCCGGCTGGGCTGTTTCGTAGTGAAGATGCGGGCGAAACCTGGCAACCGGTATCAGGGTTCAATGACAACCCCATGCGTAAGCAGTGGGTGGCGTTCGGTACGCCCGATGGCGAGTTTCTACATTCCATCCTGATTGATCCGCGCGATGCCAAACATATGTATATCGGTATCTCTATCGGAGGCGTATTTGAATCGCTGGACGCCGGCAAGAGTTGGGCACCGTTGAACAAAGGCGTCGCAGCGGACTTCTTGCCCGATAAGGATGCCCTGTTCGGGCACGATCCGCACTGCGTGGCGCTGCATCCGCTCATGCCTGATCGTTTGTATCAGCAGAATCATTGCGGCATGTATCGCCTCGATCGACCATCGATAGAGTGGCAACGCATCGGCAACAACATGCCAAAGAAAATTGGCGACATCGGCTTTCCCATCGTGCTGCATCCCCACGACCCCGACACCGCCTGGGTATTCCCCATGGACGGCACGACGGTATGGCCACGCACTTCGGTGGGCGGCAAGCCGGCGGTATATCGCACCAGCAACGCCGGCAAGACTTGGCAACGACTCGATAAAGGCCTGCCCAAATCGCAAGCCTGGTTCACCGTGTTGCGCCAAGCCATGTGCGCCGATGCGGAGAAAAAGGCCGGCGTGTACTTCGGCACCACCGGCGGTGCGGTGTGGGCCAGCAGCAACGGCGGTGAGTCGTGGCAATGTATTGCCGAACATCTGCCGGAAATTTATGCGGTGACGGTGGCGCAGTAGGATGCATTGGTAGGCAGTAGATGCCCCCACCCTAACCCTCCCCCGCTCGCGGGGGAGGGAACAGATGGATGCAGCGATGTTGATGAATGCGTCCCTTCCCCTGTTCTACGGGGGAAGGACAGGATGGGGGCAATCAGGTAATCACATGGAGCTAGCGAATGAGGGAGAAAGTAACGCAGCAACGCGCCACGCAGTTGCGCAAGCAACTCACGGACGCAGAGCGACACCTTTGGCAACACCTGCGCCACAAGCAAATCTTAAACGTAAAATTTCGTCGCCAAATGCCTATCGGTCCATACATCGCTGACTTTGTCTGTGTCACAGCGAAGGTGGTCATCGAACTGGATGGCGGACAACATCAAGACCAACACAACTACGACATGGCAAGAAGTGCGTATCTACAACAGCAAGGCTTTCGTCTGTTGCGATTCTGGAATAACGAGGTATTCCAGAATATAGACGGAGTGCTTGCCGTTATTCTCAAAGAGTTACAAACGCGCGACGCGTGAGGCTTTCCTCTGACATTCCCTCCCCTGTTCGACGGGGGAGGGTTGGGGTGGGGGCATCTAGAATCCTGCCCCCATCCTGTCCTTCCCCCGTCGAACGGGGAAGGGACGCAATCACCATACTGCACAGCACTTGCAGCAGTGACACCACCGGGCTAGGG
>JANMSB010000018.1:0-4092 GCA_031388915.1 Pseudomonadota bacterium
CACCATTACGGGTTCCGACTGCACATCTAGCGGTGTAATTGGCCCTGCCATATGCGCTAGCGTCCTCGGTACTAAACCGCTTACTCCGGATCAAAATCCAATTGCATTTGATCTTTCTGCTGGCGGCTTGACCACCTTCACCACCACTAGATGGACAAGCTCTGGCGAGATAATCACAGCCACCTACACGCTGACATCCCCAGTTCCGGTACCGGCCGCCGCATGGCTGTTCGGCTCTGGTCTATTGGGCTTGGCTGGCGTCGCTCGTCGCCGGGCTGCTTGATCGACTCACGGTAATTCAACCTCGATGGATCGTCGCGACGCCTTCAAGAATCGCGATGATCCGATGAGGCCAGCCTTACCGGCAACTCACACATCACTACGCAAGCGCTTCGAACGATATTTCGCTGTTCTTGCACGCACCCAGCCCTCAGGTGGTGTGGGGAAATGCGCGGGGATGGCGAGCGCATTGCGCTCCACACCTAAGTCAACGACGCGGCCGTAGCTTGTGGACCTGTCGGAATATTCGGCGTCCGCGTCTTGCAGGCGTTAAAGCCAATGGCACTTCCTTAAGGCGAAACGGCTGCTTTTATCAACCGGACAGGCGCAATGAATTGCGCCCCTACGCTGGAATCTTCAGCCGATGTAGGGGCATCCATGTTGAATAAGTTTGGATCGCGCCCGTCGGAAATCGCTTAAGTTAATGCCATTGGGGTTAAGGAAATTCTGATTTACTTGTCATTTCGAATGCAGTGAGAAATCCTTCTTTTCTGCATATGCACAAGATCAAGCACTTGCAAGATTTCTCCCTTCGGTCGAAATGACAGCCGTGGGTTATTCAGATCTTCCTTAAAGCTTTATCCTCAGTCCGGTGGGTAGTTATCGTCTGAAGTGAATCGCTGAGTTGATCTGTCGCAGGGCAGATTCCGCGGATCGCTTCATTACGGAGAACAGTATGCGTGGTTCTGGGCTCGTGTATTTCCTCGCCGGCGCGGTGGTGGCGCTCGTATCTTGCGCCGCCACCTATTTCATTATTACTGCCAGGCAGGAACGGCCGCAGCCAACCGCTGGCAAGTCCACCAGCCACGTACTGCTGTCTGCGGAGGATTACATCGAAATACAGCAGTTGATGTCTTTTTATCCCCGCGACGTCGATCCAGGTTCCGTGCGCGACGCTTCGTGGATGTTCGCCAACGACGCGGTGGTTGCCATGCCATCAGCGACGATGACAACGACTGAGGAGCTCAAGCAGTTCTACACGGATGTGAAGGACGGGAAGTATGGTGGCGGCAACTCGGGGGGAGTGCGTCATTTCAACTCGTCTTACGTCATCGTCGGCACACCGGATGGCGGCGCGCGAGGATCTTCTTACATGATGCAGGTTGAGCGACCCAAGGAGCATGGCCCGATCGAGGTCACCCAGTTCGGGAAGTACGAGGACAAGTTCGTGAAGACGCCGGACGGCTGGCGCTTCAAAGAGCGGGTATGGACGGGCGATACCTTTCGTCACTCGCAACAGCAGGTGACGCCATCGCCAGTCCCGAACGATCCCAGTACGTACGGCACAGGCATCGATCAAATTCTGGAGAAAGGGCAATAATTCTGAGTCATCAATCTTGGTCAGACTGACGTGAATGTGTCGGGCCGCCAAAAATAGAGTCATCGCCAGCGAGTCGCTGAAGCGATGCGTTTGACCGCAGTCGCCGAGCCGGCCACACTGCTTGAAAAACGGGGAGAAAGAATAATGATCGAGGCGCAATCGCCAGCCCATCCGGGTTATGGCAGCAAGGCTTATCGCAGGTATGTGCTCGGCGTATTGTTCATCATTTACGCGTTGAATTTCGTTGACCGTATTCTGATCGGCATCGTGCAGGAGCCAATCAGGCGCGAATTTCACTTGGGCGATGGCATGATGGGTTTGCTCGGCGGACCCGCGTTCGCCCTGCTTTACACATTGCTCGGCATCCCCTTCGCGCGCTGGGCAGAGCGCGGCAACCGCATTTCCATCATCGCCATCGGCGTTGCATTGTGGAGCGCAATGACGGCGCTCTGCGGCTTCGCCGCCAATTTCGTGCAGCTTGCCTGTGCGCGTGTCGGCGTCGGCATCGGCGAGGCAGCGTGCACCCCGCCTGCGCATTCCGTGATCTCCGATTATTTTCCCGCTGAGCGACGCGCTACGGCGCTATCGATCTATATGTTGGGCGGCCAGTTCGGCATCATTCTCGCGGCGGTCGGCGGCGGTTGGCTGGTGCAGAACTTCGATTGGCGGGTGACGTTTTGGGCGCTGGGCGTACCGGGCGTGCTGGTCGCCATCCTGTTCAAGCTCACCGTGCGCGAACCGCCACGCACCGGCGGTGTCGCACGCGTGCCGGGCTTCGGTGAAACCTTGAAGACGCTAGCCGGCAAGAAAGCATTCTGGCATTTCGCCTTCGCCGCCGGCTTGATGGCCATTGTGGCTTATGCAGGCGGACAGTTTCTCCCCGCCTACTTGGTGCGCACTTATCAGTTGGATCATTTCCAGGCCGCGACGGCCTATGGCCTGATTGCAGGTATATCGGCGGCCTTCGGCACTTATCTGGGCGGTGCCTTGGACGACCGCTTATCGTCCAAGTACAAACGCGCAGCTTCTTACGTATCCGCGCTTGGCCCTGCGATTGCACTGCCGTTCTTCCTGATGGCATACGGGCTCCAACTAAGCATCGTGCCAACGCTGGCGCTGCTCATGGGTGGATCGGCGTTCTTGTTTCTTTATCTCGGGCCGACCTTCGCTGTGGCGCAAAGCGTGGTCAGTCCGCGCATGCGCGCCACCGCGTCGGCGATCCTGCTGCTGGTCATCACGCTTATCGGCTACGGGCTCGGCCCGCCCACGCTCGGCGCGCTGGCGGATTACTTCGCCAACGCCCGGATGGTCGACGCCGGTATGTCGTTCGAAGCCTGCCGCGGGATCGAGCAGGGCGTGTGCGCCGCCGCGCGCCAACGTGGGTTGCAGCTTGGAATGATCATCATTCATAGCGTGCTGATCTGGCCGATTTTGCATTTTCTGCTGGCCGGAAAGACGCTATCTCGCGACCGGGTGAGTTGATCTGAACCTAGTGCGGCGGCGGCTGGGTTTACGGTCGCCGCCGCAGCGATCAGATGATTGTTAACAAACCGTAGTGCGAATGGCGCTTACTTAAGCCATCAATGTCAGGAAGCGTCCCTTCCCCCGTTCGACGGGGGCAGCTCTTGCGCATCCATGCGCCCGCTGCATTTGCATATCCTATGCGGCAGATGGACAGGATGGGGGCAAAGCTCAGATGCTGCGGGCTGTTGAAGCGTCGGAGTGCCCCCACCCCAACTAGTCAGATGGGAATAGTTTTGCCGGAATGGCAAAATTATGCCGATTTCGAGGCCATTGTCTTGCCGCCAATCTTTCAGTGCTCTCAGGGGTTGTCTAGGGAATTAAGAATCGGCCCAAGGCGGTCAGTCGAGGTTCCGTTTCAATTTTCTCGATAGCAGTCGTACAAGTGACTGCTTACCGCGCCGTTAGCAGACATTCAGCTGAAAAAATGCAGGCGCTCGGCATCTTCATGATCGCTGTCGTGGATCAACACGGAGCTACAGGACATGCCAAGGATTGGTGTGTCAGCGCTGGCGGTCAAGAGGCCGCTCGATCATCAACTCTCTTCCGCTTACACAGAAATCTAGATGCGCTTTAATCAATCTGGCGGGTAGGGCGTTAGCTGCCACTCCCATAACCCGATGCGACGGGAATCCGCTGCTCTACAGGTTACGCATAACCTAAAGATTATAATATTGATACTGCGAAAGTATGTATCTAGTATCCGTCGCGAGGATCACGGGCCAACACGGTACCCGGACCCAATCTCGGGGGATAAATCAATGCAAAGCAAGAACGGTAAGAACGGGATGATACGATCAGCTGTGCGTATTGCCATCGCGCTGGGCGCGACAACGATGGGTACGGCGTTCGCGCAACAGGACTCAGCGACGACGGACACCGACAACGTCAGCCTTGAGGAGATCATCGTTACGGCACAGAAGCGCGCGGAGCGTTTGCAGGATGTGCCGGTCGCGGTAACGGCGGTGACC
>JANMSB010000057.1:0-13451 GCA_031388915.1 Pseudomonadota bacterium
ACCATCAACATGGTGCTGGCACTCATCATGGTTCCGCTGCTGGTGTATCTGTTCAAACCGAAATTTGTATCGTCTGAACACAATCTGCTGTCCGAATCGGTCGATGGGATTCTTGATGCAAATGAAGTATCGGAGCGGGCGCGAGCCTGATTCAGACCAAGCCGCTTTGCGGCCATATTTAAAGGGGAGAAAAAATGCACATCCGTAAATTTGACTTTAACTACAGCCGCAGGTTTTTTCTTGAGAAAAGCTTAATGGCGGCCGGCGCGGGAATGCTGATGCCACTCTGGCCTTTGATCGCTAAGGCGGGAGACATTACCAAGGCATACCCGGAAGAGCTGTTGTCGATTGATGCCTATACCAAGGGAAAGGTCAAGACGGGTGACTACATCACCGCCGCCAACGTGGACCTCGTAAAGGATCTACTTACGCCGATCGCCTACAAACAGGTCAAGGAAATGGGCCGGCGCATAAGAATTGTGCCCACGACGACGGACATCACCCGCATGTTCCCGCATGATTACCTGGAGGCAACCTTGAGCAACAGCGGCAAGGCCGCGCTCGACAAGGATGGCAACGTCGTTCTTACCGCTGATGGCAAACCCTGGATCGGCGGCAACCCGTTTCCGAACGCCAAGAGCGCTCTGGAGGTGTTTTCCAATCTGACCTTGTGCTGGGGCCGACACAACAATTCGATCTATGCCATTCGTGACTGGGATATCGGCCCCGATGGCTCGGTCGCCTATCAATACGATTTCGCATGGATTGAGGAGAACACTGTTGCGCGGTTGGGCGCCTCCGGTCCGTACTGGAAAGGACATGAGGACAAGCTTCGCTATAACACCGTGCTGTTCACCGGCCCTTCGGATGTAAAGGGAACTGCATATCTGAACACCTGGTATTACGACCAACGGAAGTTTCCGGACTTGGTTGGATATGTACCTGCATTCAAGCGCGTACGGAAATTTCCGACTAATCAGCGCTTCGAACCACTAGTAGCCGGAATCACTTTCTATCTATCCGACGCCTGGGCAGCGGGCGACCCCACGTTGACTTGGGGAAATTACAAGATTGTCGAACGCAGACCGATGTTGGGTGCGGTGTCGCAGTGTTGGCACGGCGAACACGAGAACTGGGAGCCACCGGTTCACGGCGGACCCAAGGGTCAGACGTTCTTCGACATGAACATGGAGTTGTGTCCCGAGGTCATCGTGGTTGAAGCGGAGCCGGTCGGTTACCCGCGCGCACCCGTCGGTAAGAAGCGTGTCTGGATCGATGCGCGCAACATGATGTATGTCGGCTACATGACCTACGACCGTCGCGGCGAAATGTGGAAGAGCTTCGAGCCATCCTACAGTCTGTACGAAAAATCCGGCGTCAAATATATGGATGGAAAAAACACGGCGTGGTCCTGGAATACGGTGATGAGCCACGATATTCAGGCCAATCGCATGTCGCGCTTTGTGCAGGCGAAGGCCATCGGCGGGGGCATGAAATCCGGTTACAACAAGGATGGAATTTACGAAAAATACATGACCGAACAGGCGCTGCAGCGTCTTGGAGCGTGACATGTGTTCACGGTCACCGGCAATAAGCGAGACATCACCATGAACAAATGCCTCAGGCGCGCGTTATGCGTCGGATCCATGGTGATGATTTCGCATGGCGTGTTCTCGGCCGAGCCGGCGGTATCCACGTCTGTCTTTCACGGGCATCCCCACGATGCCCTCTATGCAGTCAGTTTCGAGGGACAGCGCGGCATCGCCGTCGGCGACTTCGGTTTGGTCGTCTCCAGCAATAACGGCGGCGCATCCTGGGAACGACGTCCGGCGGCCTTTACCGACTTGGCATTGCTCGGCGTTGCGCGGCGTGATGGGAGATGTATCGCTGTCGGGCAACAAGGAGCCATTTTTACTTCTGCTGACTGCGCCGCCTGGAAGGCGGTTTCGCCTGGCACAACAGCGCGGCTGCTTGCCGTCGACGTAAATTCAGTCGGGATCGCATACGCGGTGGGGGGATTTGGAACACTGCTTAAATCGACCGACTGGGGTAACCATTGGGAGGCTGTGACACCGGATTGGCAGGTGCTGACCAAAGGCATAGAGCCGCATCTCTATTCGGTGCAAGTTGCTGCCGATGGTACTGCGACCGTGGCGGGCGAGTTCGAACTGATCCTGCGCTCAACCAGTACGGGTGGTTGGCGGGTTTTACACACGGGGAATAAATCCTTGTTCTCGCTACGCCTGTTGCAGAACGGCGAGGGATACGCGGTTGGACAAGAAGGAGCGATTCTCAAAACCAATGATTCCGGCAGCACATGGCAATCATTAAAGAGCCCCACCAATGCCATTTTGAATGACGTGTTTGCTGATGCCAACGGCCGGGCCGCAGTGGTTGGGGTCTACACGGTGCTCGTCAGTGACGACTATGGAAAATCCTGGCGTCGTGACCCCTCAAAGGAAGTCGGCAGGAGTTGGTATCAATCCTTGGGCGGCACTGTGAGCTCTACGGGAAAGCTTCAAGTCGTGACGGTGGGTGCCGGAGCGGAAATCCGCACTGTCAGCTATTGATTTGCATTACTAAACAACGAAGGGGAAAGTGAAATGAACAACAAGCTTGCAGGGCCGGTAATCCTGCTGTGCGCCCTAGGTGGCCAATCGATAGATGCGGCAGCTGAATCTGAGTGGAATATTTCTGGGCTGCTGCGTGAGGAAGCTACCGTCAAAACGACGAGCGACCTTAATGGCGCTATTCAATCGGGGATTCCTACCAATGGCGAGGCTGTCACAAATACCGGCTTGGGCGCCGGTATCAATCCGACGTTAACCCGTCCGGCATCGTTCAAGCACAAAAACAACTGGAATATGTTTGCCACTCGCCTCGAGATCAACCTTGATGGCAAGTTGTCCGAAAATTTGCAGGCGCACTTCAAATTACGCGGCTTCTCGGATCAGATCGGCTTGCTGGAAAATGAATTCAAAGATCAGAATCTTTATCAACAGTCCTATGGCAGCGCGCACTCCGGCGCACGATTGGCGTCAGCAGGAAAAAACTGGACGTTGGATCTACCGGTAGCCTATCTGGATTACAGCAATGGGCCGCTCTGGCTACGGTTGGGGAATCAGCAAATAGCGTGGGGCGAGGCGATATTTTTCCGCGTCGCTGACACGCCAAATGGTCTGGATTTGCGCCGCAATCTATTGTTCGATGTGGCTAGCGAGGAGTTTTCGGACAAACGTGTGCCGGCCATCGCGTTGCGTGGCAGTTACCGCGCCGGCAACAATTTTGATATCGAAGGATTTGCACAACAGTTTCAGCC
Organism: Pseudomonadota bacterium; assembly: GCA_031388915.1. GTDB lineage: Bacteria > Pseudomonadota > Gammaproteobacteria > Steroidobacterales > Steroidobacteraceae > CAILZL01. Next base: position 3,320 of record JANMSB010000057.1, read on the forward strand.
GACCATTTATCCGGCCGAGAACTCTCCCTATAACCCTATTCCTGCGCAGTTCATTATTGACCAGCATCAAGGCTACGAACAGGTCAAGAATAAATTGAATTTTGGCGTGCGTCTGCGTGGCAACATTAACGATTACGGAGTTCAGGCTTTTGCCGTGCGGCGACACAATCCGGACGGCGTGTTCAGATGGACCGCCGCCACTGGGCCAGGCGCCGTCGCAGGTACGCCATTTACAATGGGAACCGGGATCGGTGTTTACAGCGCCAAGGAATGGTTCACCTCAGCCGCGCTGGCGCGTTTGGATGGTATCGGCGCACTGGATTCCGCGCTGAATGAATTCGTCGCCAACACGGCGCTTGCACCAACGGCGAGTGGGGTTGCCGGCGCTTGCGGCGCAACGTCAGCGGTCTCCGGTTCGATCAGCAACACTTCGACCTCGGCTGCCTGTGTGCTTGATACCTTCTTCGATCCGACCGTGGGTTTCGGAAATTTGCGCGGCACGCTGATCAGAGAATATCTGGCTGAAAACATTTTCGGTTTCGGGGTGAATCATGTGTTTGCAGGCAATCCCGGCGACTTTCTCGATCAGCTGATTGGACGCTTTGAGATGTCCTACACACCCAACAAGAAATTAACCAATCCAACACTGTCCAGAAACTACCTCAACAAGGATGAAATAGACTTTGCCTTCGTGTTTGAAAAATGGCAACGATTCTCGGAGAGTTTCCCTGCGACCTACATGGTGGCTCAGTGGTTGCACAAGTCCGACAGTGATCTATTCGGGCGTTCCGTGTCGGGTCTGGACAATACGCCGGGGCAACATCCGAAGGGACAACACGGTTTTGACGCGGTTGCGTTTGTTGCCCAACAAGCATCGCCAACGCTTGAGTACCGTTTCGATGTGGCGGTGCTGACCGACCTGAAAGGCGGCTGGCTGTTTCAGCCGGGGGTGAAGTGGAAGCCTTCCAAATCAATTCAAGTGGACCTGTATGGCAATGTGCTGGCAACCGAAAGCAAGAGCAGCGGCAAAGACTTTGCCCAAGGATTCATGTTCGCCAATGAAGTTCTAGTTAGAACGACTTGGTACTTCTAATTGCTTTTCGCCGCGTCGCGCCAGAACTCTCAGGTTCTACTTCGAGTTCCGGCGCCGCTCGGCAAGCCAGTTTAAGCGTCGTGTGCATCTGCGGAGAAGCGCGCATGGCCTGGTTGATTATTCTCAGTAAGGTTCTGCGCGGCTGTCGAATACAAGGCGTGCTCAGCAGGAGTTCTTAGATGGCATTCATTCGCCGATTCGATAGAGGCTATAGCCGCAGGGTATTTCTTGAAGCGTCGACTCGAGGCTTATTCAGGGCGGGGGTGTTGTGTTCGGCACTAGCAGCGTTTGTAAAAACCGGATCCGTTGCAGCGGCCTATCCGGATGAATTGCTGTCTATCGAAGACTATACCCGCGGCCGACTCAAGAGCGGCGATGTCATCAACCGCAGCAATGTGGAACTTGTTCAGGATCTGCTCGATCCGGTTCGCTATCAACAGATCCGCGATATGGGGCGTCAGTTAGTACTGGCCCCTACGACAACCGATCTGACCAAGTTGAACCCGTCGGAATATTTGGAGGCGACGCTGAGAAATCGTGGCAAAGCGATCTTCGATAACACCGGCAACGTCACTACCCGAGACGGCAAGCCGTGGATTGGCGGCAACCCGTTTCCTGAGCCGGAGTCCGCTGTCGAGGTGTTTGCGGCGCACACCTTGAGTTGGGGGCGTCACGATGCGTCGGTCTATGCCGCGCGTGAGTACGACCTTGATAGTAACGGCAACCTACAGTACCAATATGCATCCTGCTGGGCGGAAATGGCGACGATAGGACGCACGGTGTTGGAGCCCAAACCGTATTGGAAAGCCGATGAAACCAATGTTCGTTACCAAGCGGTATTCTTCATCGAGCCGGGAGATGTCCGGGGTACCAGTTTTCTCAATATCTGGCCCTATGACCAACGGAAATTTCCGTTGCTGTATGGCTATCTGCCGGCGATTAAACGCGTTAGAAGCCTGCCCACCAATCAGCGCTTTGAACCGCTGATGCCGGGATCGGAGCTGTATCTTTCAGATGCCTGGGCGGCCGGCGATCCCTTCCTCACCTGGGGAAATTATCGAATCGTTCATCGCGGTCCCTATCTTGGCGCAGTGTCACGCGGGTGGAATGCTGAACATCCGAACTGGGAGCACAAGACACACGGTGGGAAAACCGGAAAGCTTTTCTGGAACACCACAGTGGAGCTGGTGCCCGAGGCTATTGTCGTTGAGGCCGAGCCGGTAGCATTTCCTCGCGCTCCGGTGAGCAGAAAACGGGTGTGGTTTGACGCGCGAACATTAGTTCCGCTGGCCATGGTCTCTTATGACCGGCGCGGCAACGTGTTTCGTTTCTTCGATGGCGCCTTCGCGTCTTATGACGACGGGCACACTCAGGTCATGGACGGCAAACATCCATATTGGTCCTGGGCAACAGTCCACGCTTACAACGTGCAAACCAATCGTATGACGCGCATCGAGCAAGTGCGTGAAGTCGCCGGTGGACACCGGATGATGGTCAACGATCCCAGTGTTTACGAAAAGTACCTTACCTTCACGGCACTACAGCGGTTGGGTAACTGAATGTCTGCGGCGCGCGGCAACAAGACATCTGCAAGCAACACTACCGAGGAAGGAGAACTGCTGTGGGCGCCATCGCCAGATCGCATCGATCGATCCCACATGATGGCTTTTATGCGCTGGGTCGAGCATGCGCGTGGTCTCCGCTTCAATGAAGATTACGAGAGCCTAAGGCGCTGGTCGGTTGAACATCTGGACGATTTTTGGGGAGATTGCTGGCGCTACTTCGGCGTCATGTCTGATACGCCGTACCGGCAGGTACTCAACGATGCCGCGATGCCGGATGTGCAGTGGTTCGAAGGCGCCCGGGTCAACTATGCAGAACATTTACTCAGGCCCGGCGACGCCGACGAAATAGCCGTTGTGCATCTGTCCGAGGTGCGTGAGGCGGCCAGCTTGTCACGTGCGCAGTTGCGTCATGCAGTCACGACGATGGCGCTGCGTCTGCGCGAGTTCGGTATCGAACCGGGTGATCGGGTGGTGTCATATATGCCCAATATCGTCGAGACGACGATCGCATTCCTGGCCACTGCGGCAATTGGTGCCGTATGGTCTTCGGCTGCACCCGAGTTCGGTGCGAAAACAGTGCTCGATCGATTCTCGCAAATCGAACCGAAGTTGATTTTTGCAACCGATGGCTATCGCTTCGGTGGGCGCGACTATGGCCGATGCGACGAGGTGCGCTGCATTGTGGAGTCACTACCCAGCATCAAGCAGGTTGTTTGGATACCGTATTTGAATGCGGATTCTCAACCGCCCATCGCAGGAGCACACCGCTGGTCGGACCTGATTGGCGAGCGAGATACGGATCCGCCGATCGCGGATTTTATCCGTGTACCTCACGATCACCCGTTGTGGATTGTCTACTCTTCCGGCACCACAGGCTTGCCCAAGCCGATAGTACACACCCATGTTGGCGCGTTGCTGGAAGCGTATGTGCTTCTGCAACTGCAGTTCGACTTAGGGTCCGGGAAGCGTATGTTCTTCTACACCACCACAGGATGGATCATGTGGAACATCCTGCTTTCAGGCCTCGCGACAGGTGCTTCAGTTGTACTGTATGACGGCCATCCTGCTTATCCCCAACCCGACTCGCTGTGGAAGATGGTGTCGGAGCATGACGTTACGTTGTTCGGTGTCAGTCCGACCTACGTACAGTTGATGCAACGCGATGGTCTGACGCCAGGCGACTGTTTCGATTTGAGCAAGCTCGATACGATCCTGCTGAGTGGCTCACCTGCCACACCCGAAATATTTTCCTGGTTCTATCGCAACGTAAAAGCCGATCTTTGGGTCGCTTCCACCAGTGGCGGAACCGATATTGCCGGTGGGTTCGTTGGCCCATCTCCACTGTTGCCAGTGTACGCGGGTGAAATTCAGTGCCGCGTATTGGGCACCGATATCCATGCTTGGAATGACGCCGGAGAACCGGTAATGGGCGAAGTTGGAGAACTGGTTTGCGTCCAGCCCATCCCTTCCATGCCCGTGTATTTCTGGGGCGATCTGGAACACAAGCGCTATCGGGAGTCGTATTTCGAGCGCTTTCCCGGCATATGGCGCCACGGAGATTTTCTCAAGATTAATGAGCGGGGAGGTTGCTATATCCATGGGCGCTCCGATTCGACGCTGAACCGTTACGGAGTGCGCATCGGCACTGCGGAAATTTATCGAGTGGTCGAACAGATAGAAGGCGTTGTCGATAGCCTGGTGGTCTGCTGCGATCTCGAAAGCGGGGAATTCTTCATGCCTATGTTCCTTGTCCTCAAGGATGGCATTGCACTGAACGATAGTTTTATTTCTCGAGTCGCAACGAGGCTGCGTACTGATTGTTCACCGCGCCACGTGCCCGACAAGTTTTATTCGATTGCAGAAGTGCCGTATACGCTGAGCGGGAAAAAAATGGAGGTGCCAGTACGCAAGATTCTGATGGGCTGGCCACCAAACAAAGCGGCCAACCCAGGGGCCATGAAAAATCCGGACGCGATCGAGTACTTCGTTCGGTTTGCCGCAGAGAGCGAAGACTACAAGATGCCTCAATTTCGCGATTGACCTGAAGAACATTCGAATGATCAGCCGATATTAACGCGTGAACCAATATGGAAGATAAGCATAATGCAACGTGATGTGTTCTTGGTAGGTGCTGCACGTACTGCGGTAGGAAGTTTCGGCGGTGCGCTGAAAGACATACCGTTGACCAGTCTTGGGACCAATGTTGTGCGCGCGGCGCTGCAGCGTTCCGGCATCAGTCCGGACGAGATTGGCCAAGTCATTCTTGGCAATGTGATTCCGACAGAGCCAAATGATGGCTATCTAAGCCGCGTTGCCGCGATCGATTCGGGAATACCCAAAGAAGTGACGGCCTATAACATCAATCGCCTATGCGGATCGGGATTGCAGGCTATCGTTTCAGCGGCGCAATCAATTTTGCTTGCGGATGTCGATGTAGCAATCGGCGGCGGCGCGGAATCGATGAGCCGTAGTCCGTATCTGCTGCCTGCGATGCGGTGGGGTGTTCGCATGGGTGAGGCAAAGATGATCGATTATATGGCTGAAATGCTGCATGACCCCTGGCACAAAATTCATATGGGCATTACTGCCGAGAATGTCGCCGGTCGATATGGCATCACGCGCGAAATGCAGGATCAGCTCGCGCTGGAGAGCCAGCATCGGGCTGCATTCGCAATCAAACAAGGTCGGTTCAGGGAGCAAATTGTCCCGATAGAGACTCCCTCGCGTAAAGGGACGATAGTTTTCGATACGGATGAGCACGTACGCGAGGATGTAACGGCCGCGCAACTGGAAGGGATGAAGCCGGCATTCAAATCTGATGGCAGCGTAACGGCAGGGAATTCATCAGGTATCAACGATGGTGCAGCCGCTGTGGTGCTGGCAGAGGGAGCGCGCGTGAAATCTTTGGGTCTTAAACCATTAGCCCGGCTTGTTTCTTATGCTCATGCGGGCGTTGAACCTGCCTACATGGGTATCGGCCCGGTGCCCGCAACGCGGCTTGCGTTAAAGCGGGCAGGGCTGCACGTCAACGATTTGAGTGTTATCGAAGCAAACGAAGCGTTCGCCGCCCAGGCATGTGCCGTGATGCGAGAATTGGAATTCGACCCCAAGATAGTTAACGCTAACGGCTCAGGGATTTCGCTGGGGCATCCGTTGGGTGCTACTGGCGCGATCAACACCGTAAAAGCTATCTACGAATTGCGCCGCACTGGCGGTCGATATGCGCTCGTGACAATGTGCATTGGCGGCGGGCAAGGCATTGCCGCTATCTTCGAAGCATGCTCGTAAGCATCGTGGCGTTCACGACTTCTAACAGCTGTTTTCTTTTTGACGAGTGTTTACATGAGTGACTACAACGCCCCACTGCGCGACATGAAGTTCGTCTTGCAGGAACTTGCCGGTCTTGAACAGGTGGCGCAGCTGCCCGGCTGCGAGGAGGCATCGCCGGATTTGGTCGATGCCATTCTCGAAGGAGCCTGCAATTTTGCTTCCGGTGTTCTTGCTCCGCTCAACGTGGTCGGCGATCAGAACGGCGTCAAGCTCGAGAACGGCACCGTGAAAACGGCGCCGGGCTGGGGCGCGGCCTACAAACAATTTGTCGACAGTGGCTGGAACGCCTTGTCCTGCACACCGCTACATGGCGGTCAGGGCCTGCCGCGCCTGGTGTCGATGCTGGTCGAGGAAATGTGGAACAGCGCCAACATCTCGTTTGCGTTGTGCCCGATGCTGACGCGCGGCGCGATCGAGGCCATCGAGCTGCGCGGTTCGGACGTGCTCAAGGAAACCTATTTGCCGAAGATGGTGAGCGGCGAATGGACCGGCACCATGAACCTCACCGAGCCGGCTGCCGGTTCCGATCTTGCGGCGATTCGCACGCGTGCAGTGTTGCAAGGTGACGGCACCTACAAGATTTTTGGTCAGAAAGTATTCATCACTTATGGCGATCACGACATGACGGACAACGTGATCCATCTCGTGCTCGCGCGCACGCCGGACGCGCCCGAGGGTGTGAAGGGAATCTCGCTGTTTGTGGTGCCGAAGTTCATGCTCAACGCCAATGGCACGCCAGGCGAGCGCAACGACGCGTACTGTGTTTCGGTCGAACACAAGCTCGGCATTCATGCCAGCCCGACTTGTGTGATGGCTTTTGGCGATCATGGCGGTGCAACGAGTTATCTAGTGGGTGAAGAGAATCAAGGCCTGGCCTACATGTTCATCATGATGAACGCGGCGCGTTTCTCGGTCGGGCTCGAAGGCATCGGCCTGTCCGAGCGTGCCTACCAGCACGCCGTGGCCTATGCCCGTGGCCGCGTGCAGGGCACCGAGCTGGGCGTCAAGAGTGGCGGCAAGGTCGCCATTCTTCGCCATCCGGACGTGCGTCGCATGCTGATGCTGATGAAATCGCAGACCGAAGCCATGCGCGCCGTAGCCTGTGTGGTGGCTGCTGCGACCGATGCAGCACGTTGCCATCCCGACGAGAGTGTGCGTAAGGAGAATCAGTCCTTCGTCGATCTGATGATCCCCATAGTCAAGGGCTGGAGCACTGAAAACTCGATCGACATCGCCTCGCTCGGCGTACAGATCCACGGCGGTATGGGCTTTATTGAAGAGACCGGCGCAGCGCAGTATCTGCGCGACGCGCGTATCACCACCATCTACGAAGGCACCACGGGTATCCAGGCCAACGACCTGATCGGCCGCAAGGTCGCGCGTGAAAGTGGGCAAACCATCAAAGCATTGATCGCGAACATGCGCAAAGTGGAAGCTGAGCTTGCTGCCTTTAGTGGAACCAGCGACAGCGAAATGGTTGCCATCCATCGCGCCTTCGCAGCCGCGATCAGATCGCTGGAAGCCGCGGTGAGCTACATCGTTGCTACTTACGGCAATCAGGTGCAAAGCGCCTCGGTCGGCGCCGTGCCTTTCCTGAAACTGTTTGGGGTAGTTACCGGCGGCTGGCAGATGGCTCGTGCGGCCTTGGTGTCGAAGCAGCGTCTTGCCGAAGGCAGCGGCGAGGTGGCCTTCTATAAGACCAAGATCACCACGGCGCGTTTTTTTGCCGACCACGTGCTGTCGCAGGCGACTAGCCTCTCGTACGCCGTGATCAATGGTGCGGATGGCGCGCTGCAGATTTCCGATGAGCAGTTCTAAGGAAGGTCTGAACAAGCACTGCTTCTCCGGTGCTACGATCAGCGTATCTGAAAATCAGCCGATATAAGGCAACAACGCCGCCGTTCCCTGGTCATCTGACCACCGCAACCGGTGGTCGCGCCCGCAAGGCGATCAATAGACGCACCTTGCCTGTACTCTCAGCACACGGCGCCTGCCGATGAACAGATTGATGAGTGCGGCAGTCACCTCCAGTCGGTGCAGGTTCTTCTTCAAGCCGCGATACCAGACCTTCTGAAAACCAAATACGCGCTTCATGATGCCGAACACCTGCTCCACTCGGGCGCGTATCTTGGACTTGGTGCGGTTCTTCGCTTTCTCTACTTCATTCACTTCGCCGTTGCGGCGATAGCCTTTGTTGGTCATATCCTGTGCCTGCGGGGCGGCTGCGTGGATCGCCTCGCGCTGACCTTTGTATCCCTGGTCGCCCCACACCTTCCGCTCTTTACCATGCAGCAAGTACGGCAGTGCGTCCCGGTCCGCGACGTTCGCGGCTGAGGCCAGGATGGTATGGATCAACTTACTGTTACTGTCCACGCCCACCTGCGCTTTCATGCCGAAATACCATTGCTTGCCTTTGGCGGTCTGGTGCATTTCCGGATCACGCTGCCCATCCTGATTCTTGGTCGAACTCGGCGCGCGGCTGCTTCATGTGCCAGAGTTGATAAATCTGCTTGATTCTGTCTGCACCAAGTCCGAGGCAGTTGCTATCTGTACGGCCCAATATCTTTGCTGCTGATCTTCCAACCAGCTCAAACACTCTACGCTTTTGTGGAAAGCCCCAGAAAATCAGCTGATGAGCCGTGCGCGCAATAATCTCGTCTTTGCTTGCGATATCAGCAAGTGATGCATGGCAAGGGCGTCCACGCTTACGCATTACTAAAGACCTTTCTCCACTGTCACATTAGGCAACTTGAGCGAGGCGACTCTTCGATAGTGGCTTGACGGCCGCGAGCTTCGCGGGCTGCTGCTCTAGCTCCCATAAATCCACTGCCGTTTGCATGGCAAGCCAGCTCAGGGGCGTCGTGTTCAGAAGTTTGGCAAGCCGTGCAGCCATCTCAGGAGTAAGCGCCCGCTTCTCGTGAAGCAGCTCGGACACGGATAGACGACTGACGCCGAGGCGTTCCGCTAACTCCACTTGGGTCATCTTGAGCGCCGGTAGCACGTCCTCACGCAGGATCGCGCCGGGGTGAGTGGGGCGGCGGTTCGGATTTCGTAAGCTCTTCATTAGTGATAATCCTCCAGGTCCACATCGATCGCATGCTCGCCTTCAAAGCGAAAGGTCATCCTCACATTGCCGGACACATCGACTGCATACGTGCCCTTGCGTTGGCCTTTGAGCGGGTGCAGTCGCCAGCCAGGCATGCCCACATGTCCTGCGGATTTGCCGACGTGTCCAGGCGATCCAGCATTCGCTGAATGCGTTCTGATCGTTCGGCCGGAATCTTGCGGTGGTCACCCTTCGTAAAGAACAGCTCCAACCCGCGATGCCGAAAACTGCGGATCACAATTGACCACCATGCGTTGCGGTATAGTGTAATGTGTCACATGACACTGTCAAGTCGTCTGGTATGTTGCTATTTCTCATAAGCCTTTTTCCTTTGCCATCCGCTCAATGGCGCTGACTTTATGCGACTGCGCCAAGTGTGCGTAGCGCTTTACCATCTGCATTGTGCGATGGCCAAGCGTGTCCGCTATCTCCAACAAACTTGCTCCTTGTTGCGCGAGATACGACGCAGTGGTGTGCCGCAGATCGTGAAAGCGCATGTCCTTGATGCCGGCAGCTTCAAGTGCTGCATACCAATGAGCATCGAAGTGTTCATACGGACCAGGAAATCCTGATGGCTGAGCAAACACATACTCACTGCGAGCGCTGTTTTGCAGTTTCAGCTCACGAATTGCTTCCAGAGCCTTGCCGACAAGGGGCAAAACTCTCGGGCCGCCATTCTTGGTATCGCGGACCACTGCGCGACTGGCTTTCATATCCATATCGGCCCACTTTAGGTTGATCAACTCGCCGCGACGTGCACCGGTGGAAATCGCAAGCAGCACCAGCGCAGACAAGGCATGCCAGTCTGATTCGGCGCAGGTGGCAAGCAGGTCTTCACGTTCCTGATCAGATAAAAAGCGAACCCGGCCCCGACCTTCCTTCTTTTTGCTGATGTCGCGAACGGGATTGCGGTCAATCAGCCGCCACTCTTTGACCGCGACCGTAAACAGGTGGGAGAGGGTAGCAATGTAACGATTCACCGTTGCGCCAGATCGCTTGTACTCTTGGGGGGCGACCGCCTTGCCGGTCTTCTTGTTG